>CAZQCX010000001.1:0-111099 GCA_964591705.1 uncultured Candidatus Bathyarchaeia archaeon
TATAGCATTAAGAAATAGCCCCCATTTTAGTGACGCAGATGGAAAAACCTTCATTGTTGCCAGTTTTTCCCTCCTAACTTTGCGCGGACTTCCATTAAGACTGCAAAAAAGGTTAACACATCTAAAATAGGACAGCGCCAGCTTCTTTTATTGAGCCTGCCTCAACCTGTTGTTCACAAGTCAATGAAGTTGGATGTTAAAGTACTAGGGAAGGAAGAAGAGGTCTGGATGTTCTGAGATGACTATTCTTTTTTGTACTTTCTTAGCGCCGTTTTAAGATATTCGGCTTTGTCCGTCTTCTCCCAAGTGAAGTCTGGGTCATCTCTGCCAAAGTGTCCAAACACAGAGGTTTTCCTGTAGATTGGTCTAAAAAGGCGCAAGTGTTCTATGATTGCCTTGGGTCGCATGTCAAAATTGTCTCTTACCAGTTTGAGTATATCTTCGTCAGGTAGTTTTCCTGTGCCGTTGGTGTTGATGAATACTGATATCGGATTTGCAACTCCTATCGCGTACGATATTTGTACTCCGCACTCATCTGCCAATCCCGCGGCAACAATATTCTTGGCTATGTAGCGAGCTATGTAGCAACCGGATCGATCGACCTTTGAAGGATCCTTTCCTGAGAAGCATCCCCCACCATGACTTCCGAAACCGCCATAGGTATCGACTATTATTTTACGTCCGGTCAATCCAGAATCTGCAAGCGTTCCGCCAATGACAAACCTGCCTGTACCGTTGACAATAAAAGTCGTTTCACCATCAAGCATGCTGGCTGGTATTACGTTCTTGATTACTTGGTTTATTATGTCCTCTCTCATTTGCTCCCTGTCAATTTTGTCTGTGTGCTGAGCTGCAATTACGACGGCTGTTACTCTTTTTGGTTTACCGTCGCAATACTCTACTGTAACTTGGGATTTGCAATCCGGACGCAAATAAGGCAGTATCGCCTCCTTTCTACAATCAGCAAGCCTTTTGACAAGCTTGTGAGCCAGCATTATTGGCATCGGCATCAGTTCTCCAGTTTCGTTTGTAGCATACCCAAACATCATACCTTGATCTCCAGCGCCTTGCTCATGCTCTTTGGTTTCGTTCACACCCATTGCGATATCCGGTGATTGCTCTTCGATGGAAACCAAAACTCCACAAGTTTGCCAATCCAGACCATCTTTGGCGTTGTCGAGTCCTATCTCCTTCAGAGTTTTTCTGACAATTTTGGGTATGGATACGTAACATGAAGTTGTTATTTGACCCGTGACTATGACGTTTCCTTGCATCACGAGAGTTTCGGCGTCCACTCTCGCTTTCGGATCATTGCAAAGTATTGCGTCCAAAATAGCATCTGAGACCTGATCTGCAACCTTATCGGGGTGGCCCTCCCCCACTGACTCAGAAGTAAACAAGTATCTTCCATTTGGGTTTCTCATGAAACGCCCTTCACTCAATTCCGCGGAACGCTAAATAACTTTGCACTTTTCTTAAAAGGCTTTCTGTGCGTTGCTCATCTCCTTAACAACTGGAAAATGGCAAATCTATCGTGTTAGGTAGCTCTCAAGAACAGATTTATGGAGTACTAGACAACAATTAGATATGCTGTGCAAAGAAAAGTGGCGTGGTCTGTGGGGGATTGTAGCTAATAAGTGAAAATAGGCATTTATCTCTTGTAGGTTCAAGGGCGGTCGATCCAGCAGAAATTGATTGCCGACGGCACCATCAAGGAACAACCAATCCAACTTCTGAAAAGCAAGGCGTTGCTGTAATTTGGAGGCTACACATTTGATAATGCAGATATGCCTCACTTGTTTCAGTCCAATGTGAAACCGCCTTGAAAATGCAACAGGCTTCAACAAAACTTCGGGTGGGTTCCTTTCGGGGTCTTGCGATTGGAATAGAGCCCATTCCAGATAGATCTGATAAAACCATTCGTATCACTCAGAGAATACACGGCTTCCCAGCTTCTATTCGATAACTCTTGTTATGCGACAAATTATAATAGTCAGCCGCCAAAGATAAGGTTGGGTGAGTGATAACTTTCACGTTCAAACAGTTCATCGAAAATATCGCAAACCCAACTGCTCCAGGGCCTTCTACTACCTTCAAGGTGTCGCATGTTTTTTACGCATTGGAGCTCATGTCGGAAAGCCCTATAGGCAGGAACAAACTGGCAAAGCAGCTTGGCATAGGTGAAGGCGCTATCCGCACATTAATCAACCGCCTGAAGCAAATTGGCTTGATATGTACATCCAAGGAGGGGTGCAGTCTAACTACCAAAGGACAAGACGTGTGGAAGGTTTTCAAGGAGTACTTTCCAACTCGGGTGGAGATGAGGGAAAGCGATCTCATCAGGGCTGATCACAGCTATGCTTTCTTGATTAAGGCAAGTGGACACAAGGTCAGGTCAGGAATTGAACAAAGGGATGCAGCCATAGTGGCAGGGGCGCAACGTGCAGTGGTTGTGGTGTGTGAGAATGGCCTCTTGGCCATAGATTCAGTCAGCGCCAACGTTGCAGCACTATTTCCTCATTCAGCAAGTCAAATTATGAATTCCATGAATCCACAGAACCAAGATGTAGTCATAATCGTCGGGGCTAAGACTCTGCTGAACGCCAAACATGGGGCCTTTGCGGCGAGCTGGACCTTAGTTAATGGGAGCAATGGAGGATAGCCCCCTTCCAGACTAGTACGTGTATTTCTCTCCGCTTGTGAGAATCCGCTCAAGAGCTATATTGAAACTGTTCATTCCATCATTCGTTTTGCTCGAAATTGGAATCAGGGTGAAGCTGAGCCCAAGTTTTCTGATTGCATGCACCATGTTTCTGCTAAAGAGCCTTCTCGCTCCTTCAAGCTGATTTATGGCGTTCTCAAGCGAATTTAGACTCGAAGACCACTCAGCGATTTTATCAACTTCCTTCTTCGGCAACAAGTCACACTTTGATAAAACATGTACTTGTGGCTGAAAGAACCGATTGTAGACTGAGGTGGAAAGAAACATGTTGGAAACATAATTCACTGGATTTATTGAGAAGATCGAATCAAATAGATAGACCACTGCCTTTGCTTCTTTTGTTAGCTCATTCACTATGTAGGGTCCGCTGGCGCGAAAAGCGAAAAGCTCCATCTGTCCAGGCGTATCTACTAGTACCAAGTCAGCGTTTGCAGCCTCAATGTCTTTCGTGATGTTCTCGATTTCATCAGCAATCAAATCAGCAGCTATAATCATGGCTCCATTCGGTCCTAAATCGTATTTCTCCATAAGATCTCCAGTGTCCACATAATCCCGGATATCCACATCTGGAGAATAAGGAAGTTTGAGTGCGCCCGGGTCTAGATTGACAATAGCCACATCCTGCTGTGACATTTTAAGCCATTCTCTGAATGAAGCTGTAAGTAGTGATTTTCCAGATCCCGCTGTTCCGATAATAAAAACAACTGGCATACTATTTTCCTTTGAGGCATTTAATGCTTGGGTATTCTTGTGTTATGAACATAGAATAGCTTTATGGTGGTATTTCCAATGCAGGTGGTTGGGGCTCTTTTGGCTCCAACTTGTTTTGACCGGCTTGTCTCGAAGCCAGCAGAGCGACTGCACCTGCAACGGTCGCAGCTATCGCTGCAATGACGAGTAAGCTTAGGAAGAGGGGGAAAATCGCTACGTCTGTCGTATTGCTTGTTGTGCCTGCGTAGGTTTCATCTCCTGCCCAGCTGGCACGAATGCCGTACACACCAGGAGTCTCGCTTTTCCAAATGTATTCAAAGCTTCCGTCTTGCAGCGTTGTAGTCTTCCCAAGAACCCGCCATCGTTGCCCACTCAAGCCGAGATAAATAGTGATATTTTCGTTGGGTTTGTTTGGGTATAAGTAACCTTGAATAGTGACGAAGTTGTTTTCTAACGTGAATGGTGGCTTGACTTTGAGCGAAAGAACACTGTTTTCAAGTTCTGTGAAGCCTGCGGAAACTTGCCCTGGTGCGACTTCTTCTGCATTTGATAGCGCAAGTATTTGAGCCTTAGCTGTTTTCAGGTTTTCGGGGCACTCTCCAACTCTCCATCCAGTTGTCCAATTTCCTCCTGTGCATTCCGCTATATAGTAAGGTAATCCTTCAAAGTCGAACTTGTAGACTCCTGTTCGCGCGTCCTCAGGAGGGTTTGTAAGGTGAACTCCGATGTTCATGTGTTTTTTTTCTTCAAAATAGAAGAGAACGACTTTTAGCTCGCCAGCACTTACTATCGATGCTGCCACAAATGAAAAAATATCGCAATCGCCCCTGCCATCTAGGAGAGTTTGCACCGGATATTTGCCCAAAGTAGTCTCCACATAGGTCATCTGATGGACGATCGCGAGTGCAGCATTGACGAAGTCTTCTTCATTCCTGTATAGCTTCAGCAAGGTGTCTGATATCGGCTTCACTGAATAAGGCGTTACAAACTTTGAGAACTCATTAATTGAGTGTATGGCACGGTTCTTTTCTGCATAGTATTCAACGAGTGTTTGAGGAACCACAACATTTAGCGTGTACGCTGGCAAACCAGTTTTGGTATCCAGCAAACGGAAAGAAATGGCGTTGTTTTGTGCTGTTGTGAGCAACGCTAATGAGGACAGCATTAAAAACATCAGGAGAAAAGCGGTGGCTTTTGACAGGTGGTTTTTCATTTGTTCCTCACAAGTTCATTTCCAAACAAGTTTATGGACGTTGTGAATGCCTAATAAGTAGGCGAATTACTTTGTCTACGGGCTATGTCTCCATGAACACATTTCCGCCTAGTTGTACAGTCAAACGAGCAAGTTGGTTTGCCGCTTTTTCCAATTTCTCCTCAGGTTTTTCGTTCTCTGATGCTGTGAGGGAGAAATGTATCTCAAGATGTGGTTCATCTTCTACTCCTTTGGGATGTGATTTTACATAGACAGAAGGGTTGTCATTCATCACTTGTTCTATAAGCGGGGCCATCTTCGATTCCATAATCTTGCTTACATGGATTCTCTTTTCGTAGAAAGAAATGTTGCTGGAAGCTTCGCGCAGTATAGGTACCACAGTATCCTCAAAAATAGCTTTCATCTCGCTGGGAACGCCAGGCAGTGATACTATCTTTGTGGTGCAAGTCTCTGCTAAGACAGCTGGTGCGGTTCCTATAGGGTTCGGTATAGGCTTGGTTCCTTGCGGAATTGTTGCCATCTTGATTCTATGGGGGGTCAGTTCACTTTCTTCGATGCCTTTCTTCTTGGAGTATGACTCATATTTCTCTCTAACCATTTTCAATGCTTCTTGATTGATCTCCAACTCGCGGTTCAACGCCTTTGATAGCCCTTGCAAGGTTTTATCATCAAATGTAGGTCCCAATCCACCAGTCGTCACAATAAGTTGCGTGTGTCTTTGTAATGCTTCGCTTAGGGTGGCGGAGATTTCCTCAACTTCATCAGACACTACTGTTATTCTCCTCACAGTGGTTCCCAGAAACGTAGCGCGTCTAGAAATCCATTGGGCATTAGTATTTGATGTAGTGCCGCTCAAGAGTTCGTTGCCAATACATACTATTTCCATGCTGCAAGCCAATGGGTTCACTTCCTCGATTCGATCGTGCAAAACTGTTGTTTTTGTCTATGCACAATGCTCACTGCTTTAGATCCTGCTGGACTTTAGTACCTATGCTACCTCTTCTTGCTAAGCCACCATTTCAGGTATTCTTTTCTTCTGTTCTCTTTCTCTTCTTCAGCCGATTCTCCACTCGGTCTCAGCCTATCTCTGAGTTCCATTAGTTCTTGCTGGGTCACTGACAATCCACAACTCTTGCAAGTGTAATGCTTGGTGGCAATGGAGTAATGCATTTCTCCACCACATTCTGGGCAGTATGGCATCTGTGTTCACTCGATCAGAGATAGCTTTCTTGAAGAATATTAGTCTTCGCTTGGTGTATGTCGACCGAATAAAAGACTGGTATTTTGAATGATTTCAGTTTGGCGAGAAAGATGTCGCGTTAGACATGCGCATAGACCCGTTCTTGGGTGTATTTTCCTGATTCCATTTCGTTTTCTATCTCCCGTAACAGCAGTATGCGCCTGAAGGTTGGAGGATGTGTTGCAAAATAGCTGTTCAGAGTTGCCCATGTTGATTTAGCCTCTTTTTCCATGGCGAGTTGCAGTTCACGTTCGTCTAAGACACCATCTCGGTCTAAATCGTAATCCGATTTGCTGTCCATTATCTGTTGGATTTCTTGTTTCGCTTGGGCCGGATCTCCAATGTAGAATGCTCTTGCACCTTCTGGGGGTTTGGGCGATATTGACAAGCCATAAGTGATTTTGGCAAGTCCACTTTCTAGGTTTTTTGGTGACCCAGTCAAATAAGCCGAGTATGCATCAGCATAGTGCTCGCGAAGTCTGCTAAGTCTCATAACACTGAGGAAAGTGACGAGGTAGACCACAAAGGAAAGAACGCCAATGGCAATAAAAATTACGCCTGGATTCCCTTCCCTGTCTCTTTGCCTGGAATATGAACTGACCGCGCCAGCTCGAAAGGCGACTTGGGCAATCATATATGCAATCAACGGAAGTGCTGAAAGCACCGTCATAATAATGAAATCCCTGTGTTTGATGTGACCAAGTTCATGTGCCACGACGCCTTTGATCTCATCTTGATTCAGGCTTTTGAGTAAACCTTCGTGAACACCTAGCGTAGCACCGGTTGAAGTTGTGCCAAAGACAAAAGCGTTTGGCGTGCTATTTGGAACAATAGCGACTCTGGGCATCGGCACACCACTTTTTTCCGCCATTTCCTTAACCATTGACTGCAACCATGGGTTTTCGCCTGTTTTGAGGTATTGCAGGCGGGTGGTGGCGCTCACAACAGCTGGTCCGATGAGATACTGAAACAGTATGAAAAGCGCAGTCCCTCCGAGGACGAGGAGGAGACCTGTTAGGGTGTCAAAGCCAAAAAAATAGTATTGAATGACAAAAACAATGCCAAGAAGGAATAGGCCGAATATGAAGGAAGCAATGAAAATGCTCGTTCCCATTGCCATTTTCAAGCTAGACAGACCAGGCATTCTCTCACACTCTGTTATTTCAAGCAAGTAACAAATATAAAATTAAGCATTTCCAAACTGAATCTCCTAAACCCAAAAGGTTGCATTGGTACCATAGTCGGCGCTCAGATGGGGTAGTTCCCACAGACTTTGCAGAACTGTATCTTTGTTTTGACGTAGCTACTGCACATGGGGCATTGTATTCCACCATTGTTTGGATAAACGTCTGACGGTTTGCCGAAGATCTTCCTGAAATGCTCGTAGTAAAGCAGCTGTTCCCTGTCTTGGATTTTGACTCCATCTTTCTCGAGGATGCTTTTCTTCTTCTCGTCGAACTCTGTGTCAGATATAAGGTCATTGAAGTGAGTCCTGAGGACAGCAGTCCCAGTTCCTTCTTCGAGCGGCGCTTTGGGTCTCCATATGACATCTGCTGGCAGCACGCCTTCATACGCTTTGCGGAGGATCCATTTGCTGTACTTGATGCCTCCATGCATATTTATCTTCATTCTAACTGGCAACTTTTTCGCCCATTCCATGAACTCTCGATCCATAAAAGGTGCTTTGATGTTCATGCCAAGAGACTGTGCCATCGGGATTGACGAAAAACTCATCTCAGTCCACATATCTTTTTGCCTCTTAACAAACTCGTCCTCTGAAAGATGGAACTGCCATGGGTATCCGAACAACTCATCCAAAGCATCTCCCGTAAAAGCGCTTTGTATGCCTCTACTCTTAAGAATTGTCAAACCGATGTACACAGGCATGCTATTCCTAATCTCCATCGGGTCAAATTTCCTCAAAGCAGCAATGACCTTTGGCGCGTTGCTCAAGACGTCATCACGATTAAACTCGTAAGTTTCGTGATTGAGGTTCAGGAATGTCACCATTTTCCTAACATATTCAGCATCCTTTGGATTTCCATGTTTGAAGGCTAAAGTCAGGGCAGGGATCTCTCGTTTGTACTCAACAGCCTCGTAAGCGATTATCTGAGTGTCTGTTCCGGCCGAGAACAAGATGGAATCAGCCATGTTCCTCTCTACAACTCGTTTCAACAGGGCGCGAATTTGCGGTATAAGATTGCTGCACTCTCTCTCTTCCTGTGCCATTGGTTTTCCCTTGTAACATCGATTTTGTCGATGTCGAACTATTTAAGCCTATCTTTATGCATAAAAAAACATTGAAAATCTAAACAGATGTTGTGGGTAGGATCAATGTGGTGAACATTATTGCACCTCCATAGGTAGCGTGATGCAGAATCGCAGTTAACTTTAAAAGCTCTGAAAAACCGTTCTATTTGACTTGTTGCTATCTACAAAATGCTTCACAACGGGAAAAGCTATGAAAGTATGTGTAATCCACCTAAAAATCCGCAATACAGTCAGACGAAACCTGCAAGCAGCTTCAAAAGAGATCCTCAGAGCTGCCAAGCTTAAACCTGATTTCATAGCACTTCCTGAATACTTCTCAGTCCCAGGTTGCATGGAAAACTTCAACTCAGCCCGGAAAATCTGCATCCAAACCCATGGTCTAACGATGAAATTCCTATCTGAAATATCAAGACAAATCGGTGACTCCTACCTTCTCGGAGGAACTGCAGTAGAGGAGGAAACTGGGAATTTCTATAACACTAGCACTCTGTGGAGGAATGGGCAACTTCTTGCGAAATACAAAAAGATAAACCCTATCGCAGGCGAGGTCAAAGCGGGAATTGCCCGAGGCAGCGAGCCTCTGGTTTTGGACACTGATTTCTGCAAGTTGGGGATGATTGTCTGTGCTGATATGTTCGATGCCACCTTGGTCCAGAAGGTCGCTAGCAGGGGAGCAGAAGTAGTCTACTTGCCGGTTGCAGCAATGGGAGCTCATCCAGCCGTCAAAGGGCACCCGTTGACTGAGAGGATGTCATCCTCGTACGGCATGTTTATTCTCAAGGTTGGAAACGTATGTTCAAGCACTAAGGGTGGCAGAAGTGCCATTATTGCCCCGTGGGGAATTTTGGAAGAAGTGTCCGACTCTTGCGAGGACGTGACAATAGTAATAGACTTAGATTTGGCGAGATTGAGAGCCTACAGGAAGAAAATCAATATAGTGTAGCCCAGAAGTCCACGATTTGGGTCATCTTTTCAAATCCAAACCTCTCAAGCCACTCCTGAAACTCGATGTTTCTCACAGCGGATCTGCAGATCTCTCTAGCATTTTCAGAATTATGAACAAGGAGCAGTAGTCCTCTCAGATCATGCCGCGAGACGTAAGCCATGGTCTTCAATAGGGCTTCAGTCTTTTCATCGCTGAGCATCTCAGCGCTCAACTCCACAACAACAGGTTTCTTGAGAATCTTCAGAAAATCTCTAGTCAGCAAATCCACCCAGTAATTCGTTAGATAATCCCTTGACGAGAGCGGCACGTGGAAATAATCCACGATGCTTGATAGTCGCTCAAAATCTATGCCGAACCTCTCCTTGGCAAGTAACGGGTCAGGAAAAATCTCAACTGCAAATTCGCCTGTTACAATTGCCTTTGCGTCTTTAATGAACTTCGTAACAACGTTTGTTCTCCAATTTGTCCAGTTCAGTCCACTTTGCTGCCATTGACTAACGCATCTTTGACAAACGCAGAATTCTTCTTCGGGGAAATGGTACAGGTTCAGGGTAACGCCTCGAGCTTTTGCTCTATTGAGGGTGCTGATGTATTCTAGAACTTTGCTTTGGTATTGTTGGTTGGTTGGACAAACATAGTCAAAAGGCAGATTGAACCTCCGGTTTTTCCTCAATGCCGGTCCGTTTTTCGATATGGCAACCATGGTCGGGTCTTCTCTGAGAGCTTTGGCATCACAGAAACAAGTCACGTCATTCTGCAAGCCCTCCGCAGCAGGGTGAGTTTGACCATCTGCCGATTTCGAGTAGTAAACATGGATATCGAATCCCTCAACCTTTTCAGGAGTATAGGTGACTAGGCCAATTTCCATAGCCAGACAGCTCGCGCGCAAGAAATATATCCATGGTGCTTATTTATTTGTTGACTCGGTATGGATAAGTCACACTTTCCTATTTCTTTCGATAAAACCAAATGTTCCAGCTGTCTTGAACTCGTTTGTGTAGGGGTTTGCCCGCAAGGACTCATCGAACCTGGCAAGGATAAGACGCCGTGTATCACTGCTGTTTCATCATGCACGTTGTGTGGTGTCTGCGCGAGTCTGTGCCCCACCAAAGCCATCCACATAGATTCAAGCATGACTGTGAAGAAAGCCATCCGGTGAGTGAGTGAAAATCGACCTAATAGACAACCGAGTGAGTCTAGTATTGAAAGACAACGTGCTCGCAGTTCTTGCCGACATCGAACTGAGCACAGTCAGCGGAGCGATCTACAACGGCGGTCTCAGAAAAACTAAAGCTATTCTCAACATCGAGGTTCCCGAAGAATACGGTGATCGAAAACTCCATGATGACCCTGTTACCTTCGTCAAGAACTCTGCCAAACAACTTGAGCTGAAAACCGATTTCGTAAGTCTGATAACAGCTGCAAGAATTAGTAAATTCTCACTGGCGAGCGAAGAAAAAGAAGGCATTTTAGTCAAAGTAGTTGTTACCGCAGGCTGTTCACATGCTGAATCAGCTGGAGAAGAAATAGACGCTCAAAAAGTAGTCGGAACAATTAACACGATTGTGTTAATTGATGCAACCCCATCCGAAAGCTGCTTGGTTGCTGCTCTAGCCACCGCAGTCGAGGCCAAAGCCTCAGCTATGAGAGAGCTGGATATCAGAAGCAGGTATACTGGTGAACTTGCAACCGGAACGATTACTGACAGCATCGTGGTGGCAGCCACAAATACTGGCAGAGCAGTAAGTCTCGCTGGTCCAGCTTCTTTGCTCGGTCAACTGGTTGCCCACTGCACTAAAAAGGCAGTAAAAGAAGCGATCACAAAACAAGGCGAGTTTCTGCCCAAAAGGTCAGTCGTCACTAGGCTTAAAGAACGACAGTTGTCCGTTGATATGCTAGCTGCTGAACTGTGTAAGATCAAGATTCTAAAAGGTGACAAAGAAAAGCTTGCCTCAAACCTGTCCAATATGTTAAGCGACGACCAGCTTTTCGCTGTCTTCCTGCTGGCTGCAGCGAAAATGGATGAGGACATTGCGAAAGGTATTGTTCCCCCAGAATTCGGGAAATCCGAGCAGTTTGGAATCGCGCTCGGCTCTATACTTCTAAAACGGACCTCTAACAAACCCAAAAGAACCGCAAAACAACAAGAAATAGAACAAGTCAATTTGCCCGCCAACCTCAAGCAAGTCTTGATTGCTAAACTCGGAATAGCCAGTCTGAAAGGCAACTGAAAAGCCTTAAATAACTAAAATTTATTCCGATAGCAACACCCGCGTAGAATGGTGAATCGACTTTGAAATTCGGCGTCTTTCTCTATCAACCAGAACCTGTGGAAGGAGTAGACTATAACTTTTACCGCATCAAACCAGAATCTGGCACTGTTGGAAAACCCAACCCTGAAATGTACACCAACATAGCATGTTTCGGAGACAACGCACTCGCTGCCAAACGACCTGAATGGATCTCGATCTCAAAAGACGGTTCCGCATTTCGGACAAACAAAAACTACAACTTTCGATGGGACGTTCTATGCATGACCAACCCTGAAGTCAGAGAATACAACCTGGAGTTGATCGCAGAATGCGCTAAGGCCACGTTGGGCATCAGCATAAGCAGCCAGCACTTCGCTGACCATGGCTTCTGCGTCTGCCCGCGATGTGTTGAAGACTGGCGACAAAGCGGACTGAACTGGATTGACTGGAGAGCCAAAACAGTAACAGCATTTCTCAAGGAAGTCCGGCAGCGAGTCGCAAACAAACCTTTGTTTGTGAATTGCCTCCCCGATCCGTTGCTAGGCAAGACACGCTTCGGATATGACTTCGACGCGATGGCTGAGTACGCTGACTATTTTGTCATCCCAATGTTCTCGAAAGCATATCCAACCCCTTGGTATTGGGAAAGTATTGCTCGAGGTTACAAAAGCTTTCTCAAGAAGCCTGTCTTCGTAAATTTCTACGTCCGGGGTCCAGGCGAGACTTGGGAAACAGTAGCACCTGCAAACCAAATAATGACAGTTGCAACCCGTGCTGCACGAACAGGAATTGACGGAATAATATTTCTAGCAGAGAAGGCAGATTATATAAGGGAATTTCAGAAGAACGTTGTTGCTGATAAAGAGACACGCGAATTCCTGAAAAACCACGGCGGCGACGAAGTTCTCGAACTATTCAACAGATGGGAACGGATTATTTGAAACTCGGTTCTCCATTTCATAGACTAAGAGAAAATGCAAATGGGAGCCACTTCACAACCACTCAAATTCTCCGTTTGAACAGTTAATGCTCTTTCCAAGCCATTGTGCGGAACTTATCCAATTTGCAAACATGGCGACTTGATTTATTCTACACCACTTCTGGCTGCAAATAGGCGCAAAGAACCAGCAGACCCCAATGGTGCGCCACGCCAAGGAAATACAAGAACATGACCCTCAAGAGAAATATGTGCCAAATGGGTCGCCAGAACGCAATTATGCAGATGGAAAAGCTGACGCGGCGAACATTAGTGAATGAAGACACGACTATGCCGCCAGCTTCAGTTATTCTGTGCGTGATTGCTATTGTTGATATGGTTCTCTCACTATAATCGGGATTAGCTATCCCTTTCCCACAGTCACTAAGGAATCGAGTATTACTCAATTAGTAGTCATGTTCGGTATGATGTCAGTCCCAACTATGTCAAATGCCCGGCTAACCTTTCCTGCTTTTACCCCGCTAAGTGGGCTTGGCGCAATTTTGGGCTGCACTGTACACAACGTATTTCTCTCCTAAATGCTCGTGTGTGGAGCTCTTTCTTTCTCAATGAGAAAATAAGCTCCCAAGTAGGTAAAACTATATAATCGTTCATGCTCAGTAGTCATCTCGATTGACCAGGGGAAAACGATGAAAATCACTCTAGTTAATCCTCCTTACCCATCTAAGGCACACTCCCATCCACCCTTCATCCCCTTAGGCATAGCCTATTTGGGTGCTGTGGCAGAGAAAGAAGGTCATGAGGTCAATGTCATAGATTGTCAGGCGGAAAGGCTTGATTACGATTCTTTTCGTCAAAAACTGAGTCAAAAAACCCCGGATGTTGTGGGGGTTACTGCCACGACCCTCCTTTACAGCTCAGCAAAACGAATAATAACGATAGCAAAAGAGACGCACTCAGACTGCGTCACAATTCTCGGCGGGTCACACGCTAGCTTTTGGGACGAAAACGCCCTAAAAGAATGTCCAAGCTTGGATGCGGTTGTACGCCGAGAGGGCGAAGCAACCTTCCTTGAAATTCTGAGCAAGATAAGGAAGAAAGAAGGATTCGTGGGAGTTTTGGGTTCCACCATCAGAAAAGATGGTCAAATACTTCGAAACGAAGACCGGCCATTCATAGAGAACCTCGATGAGCTCCCTTTTCCAGCATACCACCTGCTTCCGCTCAGTGCTTTTCACAGAATGGGAAAGACAATATTCCCACTGACAACTAGCCGTGGGTGCGTTTACTGGTGTGACTTCTGCAGTACTGTTCGCATGTTCGGCAAGGGGTACCGAATGCGCAGTCCCACCAATGTTGTGGACGAAATGGAAAAGCTTCACAAAGCCTATGGAGAAAGTCAATTCACTTTCTATGACGATGCATTCACAGTCAATCATGATCACACAAAAGAGTTATGCCGAGAACTGAAGAATCGGAACCTCAATGTGAAATGGGATTGTGAAACAAGAGTTGACATGGTGAATAAGGAACTGCTTCAGACAATGCGCGATGCGGGTTGCATGGCTGTCTGGTTTGGTGTTGAATCAGGTTCACAATCGATCTTGGGGAAAATGAACAAGAAAATAAGGACGGAGCAGACGAAAGAAGCCTTCAAGATCGCTCGCGAGGCAGGCCTGATGACGATTGCAAGTACAGTGATTGGTTTTCCGGGAGAAACAGAAGAAACCGCTTGGGAGACAATCAATTTCATCAAGAAACTGAATCCAGACGAAATTGGTTTCTATGTTGCAACACCTTACCCTGGCACGCCGATGTACAACCAAGTTCTGGAAAATGGCTGGCTAAGGATAACAGATTTTGACAAATATGACACTGCGACACCGACATTTGAGACACCATGGCTTACTATGGACAAAATAAGAGAAATCCGATACAAAGCCCATCAACAATTCTATTTGCGCCCTAGCTATGTGCTCCGAATGATTGGAAGAGGGGGAACCTATGGCATCTCCGCTGTCAAAACTTCTGCAGCCTACCTGTTTAGAGCTCTGCACCTGAAGCTCTCATAATTTGCCGCTTTCTCAGATAGGCAAGAGACAACAACACCAGGACTACGATCACGAGAGATGCTCTGATAGACTCAAAACTGATGCCCAGCGGGGAAAGCCCAAGGAACATGCCTATCAATCCAACTACGCCAAAACTCAAGGCAACTGATAGAACAACCTCCTCCACTTTGTCCAACGAATTCTCCTTTGAAGCAAAAAGAATGCTTGTGAGACAATAGCCTGGCACGATCGTTACGAACACAAAACCAAAGAAATAAGTCAAGAACACAAACGGTGAATCAGATGGGATTACATAGACAAGCAGCACAGTCAGCGCGGTTACCGTAAGAATTGTTCCATACCAGTGAAACAATTTCACATTTAGAGCCTTTTCCTAAATCTTGAAAAAATAAAGAGAGGATATTTAAAGGAAGATCTTGAAGATCGGGTGTGTGTCATCAAGCGGTCGGATGTCTAAGTCAGCCATTGCGGACGCAACATATGTATCGACAACTGCAACAGCAGGGAATACCCAGTCGGCTTGCTCAACCGGTCCGAACATAAGCCAGTTGGCTCCAACTGTCTGTATTATTGCATTTGTGGCTGTCGTACATCCTTTGCGGAATTCTTTTGCTACATTAGCCTTAACCCAGCCCATCGTCGTAACAACGTTTCCAGTTCCCAACCCGGTTGGATGACCAAACTTCTCCTTGACATAGTGAATAGCCCGAACAGCAGTTCCCATGTCTGGGGCGAATGCGGGAATAGCAGTGTCAATAAGCGGCTTTGTAATTCCAGCTTTGTCAGCTAGAGCCAGAGCTTCTTCCAAAACTTTCATTTTTCCGTCAAGGCTGTTGTCCTTGGGGTTGTCAGCAAGCACGACTGAAGCTTTGATTCCACTGTCTTTCAGCTTTGTCAGTTCCATGTCTGTGACGCCTTTGTAGATAGAGTTGTAAAGACATCTATCTTGTAGTCCCATTTTCTTAGCTAGGTCAGCAGCTGCCATTCGAGTCCTAGGGCTCATTGCATCCAGCATTAGCACAGCATCACTTCGATCTGCAACGAACGGAAGATACTTTTCAAAAGCTTCCTCTGTAGTTCCAACAATGTCAAAAGCGAAGGGAATGCCAGTTATGTCACCCCACATCTGCAGGTTGTTAATTAGGTTTTCTGCTTCTTTTGGGTCGAAAATCCCTTTGTTTGCGTCCTGAACCATCTTTTGGCCTAGCCAAAATATCGATCCTATCAAAAAGGTTGGCAGCTCGCCTGGCTGTCCGCCCACTCTTGCTTTTCCGATTTCGTACACTTTTTGCGGCGTGTTGAATTTGAACATGTTGTCTCATCTGGGTTTCGCTATTTCTTCTTTCCAGCAACAGCTTTCTTTGCGAGATCAACGCCTTCTTCCTTGTTCTTGCCGAAGAGTCCTCCGACAGCCTCAGCATCTTCCTTCTTTATGGCGGCACCGCCCATTATCAGGACAACTTTATCTTTCAATCCAGCCTCTTTGAGGGTCTGGTCGAATTTTGCCAGGTTGTTCTTGGCTGGCACTGTGTTTATGGAAAGGGCGATTATGTCTGCATTGCTTTCTTTCGCTTTGTCAACGAAGACTTGTGCTGGAACACTTTTTCCAGCGTCAATTGTTTTGAAACCCGCTCTCTTCAACGCCTTTCGCACTTGCTCTTTGGCTGTGTCGTGCATGTCCGGTTCAATGTTGCCGATAACAACTGTGCCAATTGGGTTTTGCGGTTCTGGAGGTTCTTTCTCCATCATAGATTTAAGCCACGACATTCTAACACCTACTTCTATCTAGGTTTTTATACCCGCGCTCTTTATAATCGAAATTGATATTTAAACTTTGACTATCCCCAACCATGATTTGTTGAATTGAGAAGGTGAATCCAGGAGGTCCAAATATGCCCAAAGCTTCAGAGAAATCTGTTCTGCTCTTCTTTGTTTTGGCTTTCTCATTTGCCTATCGTATTCTTCTGATGCACCAAACAACTTTTCCTCCCAGCGCTGACATTGGGCTGCACAACAGCATCATATATTCGATCATATCCGATGGAAAAACAGACTTCTTCAGTAACCTCTACCAGATGGGTGGCGGTCTTTCCCTGACTTTCCCAGGATATCACATCTTTATTGCATTCATACTTTGTATGACAGGTTTACAGGATTTCTTAGCGCATTCCCTTGTGGTGTCTTCTTTCTCAACGATCACGGTTGCCTGTTCCTTTCTAATAACCAGCAAAGTGTGGGGTGCATCCACAGGATTAATCGTTGCCTTTCTTGTTGCTGTTTCAAGGTTTGACTTGGAAATGCTGTTATGGGGTGGTTTTCCCAATGTGGCAACGCTGATGCTTGTGCCACTGACTTTCTATTTGTTTCTGTCAAATGAGCGGTTTGGAATTTTTCCTTTGCTTTTTTCGGCAACTTTTTTGTCGGCTTCCATATACTTGACTCACTCATTAAGCGCGGTGGTGTTTCTTGTAGTAACCTTCGCGACGTTGCTTCTTTCATTTGTGTTCTCTAGGCAGCTATGTATTTCAAAAAGGCGCGTAGGAACTTTGGCTCTTCCGTTACTATTTGGTGCATTTTTAGCTTCTCCCTTTCTTATCGATGCAGTTCCTGCCTATCTAGGCGCTAATCGGGGAACAATCGTGGGTGAGGTCTCTGACATGCGCCAAGCGTTGCTCTCAACACGCGTCTTGCCACTAGAAATTGTGGTTCCTCTTTTTGTTTGTGTGATTTTCTTTTTCATTTTCTCTAGAGAATACAAAGGGAAATATCTTACGTTTCCTGCATTGTTCCTCGCATTATGGGTTCTCGTTCCGATGTTTTTCACACAAGGCTACATAGTAGGTTTGTACACGGATTACAATCGTTTCTTGTACTACGTTCTTCTACCCATAATAATGCTCATAGGGATGGGCATCGATCATGGCGGTGGGTTCTTAGCTCGAATTGCAGGTATATGCGAGGCCATCAGGAATATATCTGTTGAGAAAGGCAAAAGTGTCAGCAGAGGCTGGCTCCGACTCCAGAGGCAACTGACGCCAAGAAACGTCTACGCAAGTTCCGTCGTCACGTTCTTGTTAGTCACTTTTCTCTTTGTCCCCGTTTTCATGACGCCATTTCAAGGCGTGATTGTGCAGAACTTCTACCAAGTAATGACTGCTCCAACATTTGAAGCTATACAGTGGACTAAGGAAAACACTGATCGAGACTCTGTTTTTGTCTCAGATGCTCTCTATGGTTGGTGTCTCTCTGGTTTTGCACAGAGACCCACGTTGAGCGCGGTTGACCCGCAATATCTGACCCTCGTCAGAGAGGTCGAGCCAGCAAAGGCTGCTAAGCTTCTCTTAGATACTGATTTTATGATCGATAATGGTTTGATTCAGATCAGAGAAGACGGGGGCTACCTTGGAAGGCACAATCCGATGTTCTTAGCCAAGCTTAACTGGAGCTACTTCCCGTATCCTTTTTTCAACTTTAACAACGAGGATACCATAGTTAAACTGGCTAAAGGTGACAAACCCCGACTCTTTTCCCTGTCGCAACTGCCGGTGCAAAAAATGAACGTTGAGAGCACCAAGGGAATGGCTTCGATAAGGATCAACAGAGGGAATGACCTGTTCAACTATACCCAAATCCTCACAGTCTATAAAAATGTTCGATTTGTTAATATGACAATAACCTTGCGGACAACAGCTCCAGATGTATCCCTCAATTGGATTCAATTCAACCTTGATACGAAGGGCGAAATCATAAGAAAAGACCGCACAGTCGGGTTTTTTGACGAAGGCGCGAAAGTGCTCGGTCAGTTGATTTTCTCTGAGAATCAGCCTGATAGAACAGGACAAGAGTTGGTCTATACCCTTATTGGAGGCCAAGAAGTGAAAATTGAACTTTGGGCAAGTGCTTTTTCGGTTTCGGATAGTCAGAGAATCTATGAAAATCCCAATACAAAAGCGGTCTTCCTTGACGAAGTGATGTATGGCAACTTGGCTACCTACGCAGATCCTATCAAACATGTTCCTCCCAGCGTTGACCTGTCTGTCAATGTCTTTGACTATCACAAAATGGTGCAAGAATGGGGAGTTTCATATGTTGCATGCCGCGATTTCCAAGTGTTACCAAAATTCTGTGGAGACCCTCTCTTCAGTTTGGTGTTTATTAATGATGAAGTAGCAATTTTTAAAGTTAGGAGAAGTCTGACATAAGGGGGAGAAGCGCAATATATTCACAGGTGATTCCTGGGCGTTTTAAAATCCTCGAGTTCTTTTTTCTATCCGTGTTCTCAGCTGTTGTCCTCTGTGTGTTTTATTCGATTATTTCGATGAATGGGTTGGTTTTGGGAAATGATCCAGCGGTACATCTGGAGAAAGCTCAGATATTCCTGCAGACAGGCAAGATTTCACTGAGCAACTTGGGTTGGACTCCACCGTTATACTCGATCATGCTTGCTGTATTCTTTGCCTTCACTGGCGCTACCACTCTCGAACAGTTAATCCTAGTCGTGAAGGTGGTGGCTGTGTTGATTGACTGGTTACTATTCTTTTCAGTTTACCTGCTAGGCTCCAAGTTTATGGGGAGACGCGTGGGAGCAACCGCCGCAGTTCTCCTGCTGATGTCTTTTCCAATGTTCGAGCTTAACCAATGGGGTGGTTACACCACCGTTTTGGCCATAGCGTTTATGCTTCTAGTTTTTGTTTACATGACCTTGGCAGCAAGAAATTATGGGTATCTCATAGTTGCTTTTGTTGCAGCCTTTGCTCTGGTTTTAGCCCATCAACTTGCCACATTCCTTGCAGTTTTCATAATCTCACCTGCTCTGATCTTTATGCTAATAAAATCGAAAGGTGCCCACCTCAAAGCCGTGATCGCATTGGCTTTAGGAGGGGGTATTGCTTTCTTCCTATATTATTTTCAAGCGATGATTGGATACCTTGACTTAGTCATCGAGTACGTTTTCTTTGCCATTAAGGAGTATGCTTACCAGATTCCAGCAACAAGTTTCACCGCTTTCATGATCAATTTTGGCTTCATATTCTTCTTGGCACTGTGCGGAATCATAACTGCGTATTACTACCTGCTGAAATCGCAAAAGAACCCTGTCGCCTACGTCATACTAATGCTGAGTTTCTTTGTTCCTTTATTCTTCGCCAAGTCCTACCTTTTCGGTTTGTACTTGCCTTTTCATTGGTTTGTTTACTATCTGACACCGCCAATAACAATTCTTGCGGCGTGCACGTCTATTTTCGCATTCGACAGAATACGACTATTCTATCTCGGAAGAAAAACAAAAAGAAAGAGAATCTGGGTCAAAGCCATTACTCTGTCTCTCATCCTGTTGGCTGCGTCAATGACTTTGTTCCGTTTTGGGACCGTCTATGGGAAAATCATGGAGGCCGGCGTATACTACTCTACCTCCGATCCTAAGGCGCTGGAGGCTGGATTGTGGTTGAGGAATAATTATCCCGAAAATGTTACTGTGGTCGTGACTGAGGTGCCGGGATTCTGGTTCAGGCTTTTCTCAGGAAAAACAGTGATTGCGGCTACCAATCCCATTGTACATCGAAATGAAATTTCTGCGTCCGTTCTAGACCTTTCATACGAAATAGAGAAATCGTTCAAAGTTGAAAAACCATTGACTCTGCTTAGGGCGTATGAAGCGAAGGGTGCCACTTCTCACGAGAGCTTTGTTTCCCTTAACCGCGTCTGGTATCTTGTGGCGAAATCGGCAGGCGACGGTGACTTCGTGTATTATCGCGACAATGGAGTTGAAAAAAAATCCGTTCTGTCAAGTTTCAACCGGCAAATTCTTTTCTATGCTGGAAATTCTTCTTCTAAGCGATTGTTGATTTCCTATGTCAACGCTGATTTTGCGATTAGCCAGACAATTACTGCCAATGATGCCTCTTATGCAACCGAAGTTGCTTGGATGTTGTCCCCTTTGAGAAAGGAAATCAGCAACATTTCTCTCTATCTAACAATACAATTTGACCTTCGATTCCATTTCGATGAAGCCTATGTTCCAGGGGTATTGAACTGGGAGAATCCGTGGAGCCGCCCATCGGATTCTGAAGGAAACGATTGGGCAGTAACTGATTTCACAAGCTTTAGCCTTGCAGACAGAAATCTTGGTTTCTATGACCGAGTCAATGACGTAGTCTTTGCTTTAAGATTCGAAGTACTGCCTGAGTGGGGTAACGTTGGCGCTTTGGCCAGCAAGCAAATAAACGCCATTCGACTGCATAAAGACTTTGATTTAGGCGTCAACCAGCATGGTTCGTTTGCTTATCAGTTTCTGGCTTTTTCAAAATGCAGCTACCCCGAAATGCCTGCCCGACCAATTGATGTCAAGAGTCTTTTCGATTTGAAACCAACCCAACCGTTTGTTTTGACAAGCCGCGACTACAGGCAATACATAGAAAGAGAAAACATCGGTTTTATCGTGTACGATAGAAATCAGCTAGATACAAAAATCATTCGCTGCAGGCTTCTAGACCTCGTCTACTCTAACGATAGGTATGTAATTTTCAGAGTTAAGAACACCGCTTAGACATTCGTCATCGACAGTCACGGAAGGCGGTGTTTTTTTGACAGGGCAACAAAACAGAGAAGCACCCCTATCTTTCCAGCGGCAGGAGCCCCGATTGAAATCTGTGGCTATTGTTCACGAAGCACCTTAGGGATGTAGGCACATGCCGGATCGGTCTCGAATAGGTCGCCAGTGTAGTACTCAGCGCGCGTTCTGCAACCTCCGCAGATCTCACGGTATTCACAGATCCCGCATTTACCTTTGAGGTTACCCTTGTCCCTTAGTCTGAGGTGTAAGTCAGAGTGCTGGAGTTCATCCCAGACGTCTGTCAGCTTCTTGTCTTCAATGTTGCCGAGCCTGTAGCCCTCGTGGAAACCACAGGACCTATAGTCACCATTCTCAGTTACGCTGACATAGTTGCCTCCAATCGTACACCTGCCTAGGAAGCCATTCTGGAACCAATCCCAGAAATCGGTTGGTTTTCTCTGGCGCACGATTCTGGCATAGAACGGTGCGTAGACGTTGACCTTGACTTTGCCTTTGTAGGCAACTTGAAGATCGTAGATTTGGTTGAAAGCTGCCTCGTATTCTTCTGGAGTAGGAGCAAGGTCTTCCATATTGGGACACGCTCTTCCTACCGGTACGAGATTGTGGTAAACCACCATTCTTGCACCATACTCAGCTGACAAGACTGTCGGGTGTTCCATCTCTTTGATGTTGTATTTCGTCATAGTTGTGACCACGCAGTCAAGAATTCCATTCTCCGAAAGCTTCCTCATGGCATACAGAGCTTTGTCATAGCTGCCTTTGCCTCGGATTATGTCATTTGACTCTCTGTTTCCGTCAATGCTCACAGCGGTGTGGACCTCATTTCGGACAAGTTCATCTAAGCGTTTCTGATCGAAAGCGAATCCTGAGGTGATGAGGCTCACTTCCATTCCGTAAGTCTTCTTTGCATATTCAATAACATCAAAAATGTCCTTTCGAACAAGTGGTTCTCCCCCGCTGATCCCGAACCAGGGTGAACCAAATTCGTGGATTTCGTCAACCATCTTGTACGCCGTTTTCGTGTCTATCTCGGTATCTTTGGCGTATTCAGGAGTGTAACTGCAGTACATGCAACTACCGACGCACCTACGAGTGCATCGCCAAGTCACCATGTACAATGGTGCTTTTTTAGCCTCCATTCATTACCACAAACTCCAAAATAGCTGACCTACTCGATATAAAAGTTGCTCTTGGAAGCCTCATTTTACTGCTTAGCGTAGTTGAGCATGAGGTGTTTGAACAAGGCGTAGTTTCTCTCAAATAATCCACAACAATTAGTAGGAGTTGTTGGTTTATTACTCTCTCCGAAGAACAGCTTGTTCTCGCGGGGGAACGACGAATTTGAAGCCAAGCTACTCTCATTCCAGCCGTGTTGTCACTGGCCTTATCGTTGGAAAAATGCTGAATGTCATCTCAGAAGGGCCCCATCATACTGTTTCAATGTTGTCATAGCTCTCCGCAGATGAGTGAGTAGCCGATATTTCTGGGTCAGACGATTTGGGAAAGTCTTATTAATCTACCTGCCGAAACAATGAACAGAATTATGAGAAGAGGAGAAAGTGAGACAGGTGAGCAAACCAAAAGAATACTCTTGGATGACTAAAGACAAACTAATGTTCTACACTTTTGTCGCACTCGCAATAATAGCAGCCACAACAATAGCCTTGTGGTGGAATGTAACCACTGTGAGCTATGCAGCTGACTGGACTATGGTGCCTACTGGAATGGCCTACGGATTAACTCTCCTGATCAGTTGCCTCATAGCTGTAGGTGTCGCAGTCGGGATTGACGTTTTGCTGAACAAATTAGCTTCTGACAGTTCACTTAACTTGATGTCCGCAGCAGTCTTCGGCTTGGTCGTCGCACTATCATACAGCTACGGTGAACCAGTCATGCGCGCAAGCGAAATTCTCCCCTTGTTAGGACCAAACTCATTCGCCTATGTGGCACTAATAACCGCAGTCGGTATGGTGCTGTTCAAGAAAATCCAAGGACTCAAAGGACGCAAATTTGTTAACCCTGCAGCAGCTGCAAAACTTCTGATATTCGTATTCTTCGGGCTCGCAGTTCTTATGCCTGGTGATCACTTAAGCACAGGTATGTTAGGCGTTCCAAGCTTAGCTGGACCAATTGGCTACGCGCCAATAGCTGAGAATGGCATGGCTGGCTTTGGCTTCTACGTTGCAGGATGCTACTGGAACCCCGGTGTAGCTATGCCTGAGGTAGTCACTCAAAGCGACGTGCTCAACATATTGGTATTTCAGAAGTATCATGGTTGGGCAGGTGGTGCCTCAAGCCTTGCAGTGATAATCGTCGGTCTAGCCCTGTTCATAATAGCCCGTAGATACATAAAATGGAGAATTACCGCAGCATACTTTGTCGCCGTTGCGCTGTCAGCCGTGGTCTTGAACTTCATGTTCCCCGGTGGAGACTTACTGTTACGACTCGCCTTCAGCATCTTCATTGGCAGTTCAATATTTCTAGCGTTCTTTATGGCAACGGACCCAGCGACAACACCGCTGACGTATCTTGGTCAGATAATCTTTGGCCTAGGCTTAGGAGTGCTAACAGTAGCTTTCCAAACCATGGGGTTCTTCGGTGGATCAATACTAGCATTGGTCATAATGAATGTCATATCGCCATTCCTAGACCGCGCTGGCAGACAGAAACCATCAACTGAAACCAGAGAACCAAAGCTGCCAAAAGCTGAAGCATTCGCCCCTGAGAAAGTGAAAGCCTATGAATGCATGCGATGCGGTGCATGCATGAGAGTTTGCTGCCATAAACTCAGCCCGATACTGATCAAGGAAGCTTTCGACAAGATGAACGTGGAACGAATGGGTAAGCTCAATGCCGACTATTGCACAGGATGCGGTCATTGCAGTTACGTTTGTCCATCACGGGTAGATCTTAAGGGTGCCGTACTCAGGTCTAAAGCAATGCTTCGGAACCAATAGCAGTCTTGTAATCTCCCTTTATCTTTTCTTTCGTTTCTCATTTGGGAATCAGTTGAATTTAAAATGCTCATTTGTATGTCTTGGGAGATGGCGAATAGCGCAATTCTATTTCAAAGCGCTCTCGTGACCAAGTCACAGGTAGCTAAAGTATTCTCCATTCGGTGTGCGCATTTCTTTAGGCGCAAGAAGAATGGCTGAAAAGGTTACCTGGCAATATTCTTTCTGATACTGCAGCCATGCTTTTGGGCGTTCTAGGATTAGATTTATTAGGATATCCCAACGTAATAATCGAAAAGGGATTAGGATTGGCAGAACCAGAGAAATTCAAATTAGCTGACCTCCTTTATGGCTTGGTTGTACCATTAGTCGTTGGCATCGTAATCGTGCTTTTCCCTGCGGTACTTCGACCTGCGTTGGATGCTTGGTTCCCGCCTGCAACAATGATGAATCCAGACGGATCACCCTATGCTTTCCTTACAGTCATATTCACACATGGCTTTGCTAGTATGGTTGTGCTTGCGGTTCCTATGATTTTGGGCTTGACTTGGAACAAGTGGGCTGGCGGTGCGGCAGGTTTCATCACAGGCGGATTGTACTACGTAGCTTTCGCAGGTTATAACACACATTACTCAATTATGATGGCAGCTGATATGTACAGAATGGGCGGAAACAACATTGATTACTTCATACAATCTTTGCCACCGAATTTGTGGGCTGATCCAAGTTTCATTGGAAACTGGATTGTCGGCTCTATCCTAATAGGATACATCGCGGGTGCTTTGAATAACAAGTCAACTAGTTTCAAGAGGATGCTAGGAGCAGGTCTAACAGCTTCACTGGCAGTAGCAGTGCTGCAGTTCGTACTAAACATCACCGTTGCGTCGGGAGCTTGGATGGCGCTGGGTAACATAGGATTCGCTGCTTTCACAGTTGTATTACCTGGCATAATACTCGGCATCGTGATACCAATAATAGCTAAGGTAATGACTTGGTACGGAATCATGCCTCGGGGACAATAGTAACAGCTTCCCCTCTTTTCTTTTGAAACCCCTGTTCGGCAATCTGCCTTCGCGAATCGATCTGCTTTTATGGCATATTACAACGGAGAATCAGTGATTTTCAGCCTGAGGTTGCGATGCGAATTCCCAAGCAATGTTACCTTTCCATATCTCTCCGAGCTTGGTTATCCTTATCTCTTTGTCATTGATCTCGATCAAGCCTTTGTTTCTGAGTTTCTCAAGTTCTTCTGGGAAGACTTTCTCAGGAATTGTGTTGAATTTCTGTTTGAATTCGATTTTATCAACGGGTAGACGGAGATAAAGGCGCGTCATTGTTCTCCGCATCATATCTTCTGACGAAGACTCCGAGAGGCGAACAATTGGAAACCTTCCAGAATTGACAGTCTGCATGTAAGCATTAATCTCTTCTATGTTTGAGTAAGAGAATCTCTGCAGATAACCCATGAAGCATCCTGCTCCAGTGGTGAGTATACCGCCCCAAGGCCAACCATTAAGGCACGATTCCCTATAGTGCCATTCCACTCGAGAAAAACGGTCATGTCCAACAGCCCTATAGCCTGCGTCGGTCAGAAGCTTATGTGCAGTGAGGTAAAGTTGTTTTTCGTATTCAGCATCTCCAGGTGCTGGAATAACACCTGACCTTATTGCATTATCCAACGCTGTACCCGGGTATACCTCCAGAGAATATGTGTCAATTTCAACGTCCAACTCTATGGCCTTCTTAAGTGTCGCTATCCAGCTTTCGACGGTCTGCCCTGGAAGGTTGTACATGAGGTCGACACAAACGCACATGCCTCGTTTTCGGGCTGCTTTGATTGCTTTTTCAACGTCTATCGCTCTGTCTGGCAAGCACAAGAACTTCCTGACATCATCATCAAAGGTCTGGGCGCCCATGTCCATTTGGTAGACGCCGTAATCTGCAAGCTTGTCAATTTTTTTCGGGTCAAAGCTTTTTGATGAGCCTGTAACCTTAATGAAATACTCCTTGCTGGTTGTGAATCTCTCTTTGCAGAACGATATGAGGTCTATCATCTGTTCTGCCGTCAAAATGCTCGGAGTACCTCCACCCAGTACAATTTCGTCGAAAACGCTTGTCTTGGCGTATTTGGTTTGAGCGTACATCTCCATCTCCTTTTTTAGGACAGCAAGATACATCCCTATGTTGGCTTTGCTGGTAGCTGTGGTCGGGAAATAGCAGAAGGCGCAGCGTGAGTCGCAGATGCTAATCCATGGCTGCAACTCCATTAGTTTGTTCGATGTGTTTGAAGTCGACAAAAACTCCATGAAGGATTTGTATGTCTCAGGCTGAATGTCTGGATAGTCCCTGTAAGTGTAGGGTGGCCAGTTTGATCTAGACGCGTAAACTTTCTCTTGTTCAGAGATTGGAGTTTTCATGGTTTCTCCACACAATTCCAGTTTTGAAAGCGTCTGATAGCATTATAAAGTTTCTGTCAAAGAACCGCAAACGGAGGACAAACACTCAAGCTTAGACGATTTTTTTTCCGAGCACGATAACAATATTCAAGTGTTGCCTCGCAGGGTGCACTCAATGGTGGCACACTAGCAAACTTTTCGCTTACCTTAAGACCGTACGTCGTCTAGAAGCTTCTTGTTTTGACTCGCCACAGTATGTAATTTAACGCTGTTCTGGCCATTATTTTGCTGTAAAGGTTCCCTCTGAAATATCCCTTCACAGTCTGGTGATAAACATAGCGAAGAGAGTAGAATTTGTCGTAGAATCCTCTCCTCATCTTGCTAATTTCTGCTGCGGGCAAGTTGGGGTCTTCAAAGATTGGGTTCATGGTGTTGTAAAGTCTCCAGTCGTCCAACATCCTCCAGCCGAGTTTCTCCACCAATGTTCTCAGTTCGGTTCCGGGGTAGGGCGTCGCCATACATAACCAGACGTCGTCAGGTTCTGCTTTGTGGACAAGATCAAGTGTTTCTTTGAGTGTTTCTCTTGTTTCGCCTGGGTATCCAAGAATGACTGACATAGTCACAAATATGCCTTCCCTCTTCGCCCATTTGATTGCGTTCTCGCACTGTTCAGTGGAAACCCTTTTCTTCAACGAATCCCTGATTCTCTGACAGCCCGATTCCACGCCAAAGCATATTTCGTTGCAGTGTGCTTTTCTCATTTTTGCCAAAACTTCTTTCGTTACAGTATCCGCACGTGTTCCACACCCCCAAGGAAGAACGATTTTCCTCTCAGTAATGCCATCACAAATCTCTGTTATCCTCTCCCTGTCGAACGCCAAAGTATCGTCATGAAATGACAAGCCTTCCGCTCCGTGCTCGTCCCTTAACCACTCAAGCTCGTCCAGCACGTTTTTCGGGCTTCTCCCTCTGAACTTCGCACCAAACATCTGAGAAGCCACGCAGAAAGAACATTGGAAGGGGCATCCTCTGCTAGTCATGATCGGCATCATCTTTTTCCCAGCTATCCTGTACCTGTCCACAGGAACAAGGTGGTAAGCTGGTCGGGGCAACAAATCAAGATTTTGAATGAACCGCCTGTCAGCTGTTCGAATAATCTCCCCATTCTTCCTGAAGGTAATCCCCATGACATCTTCAAGTCTCTTTTCGTTTTTCAGCTTGGCTAGTTGTAGGATGGTTTCTTCTCCTTCGCCGCGCACGACAATGTCCACAGCAGGTTCTTCGGCAAGTGTTTCTTTGTCCATAAACGTGGCGTGAGGGCCTCCAACAACAACCTTCGAGTTTGGACAGACTTCTCTAGCTACCCTCGCAGATTTCAGAGCTGATACGATTGTGGGCGTCATCGAGGTTACGCCCACAATCTTGGGCTGGAAACTTGCCAGTTCAAACCTCAATTTTTCATGGTTTGTTTTGCAGACAGGGCAGTCAAAGATTTTGACTTCAAAACCGTTCTGTTCAAGGACTGCAGCCATATATGCTAAGCCTAATGGTGGAAAGCCCGGGTGTTGTGCCACACCTTCCAGAAGCGGTGTATTCACAAGGGCGATTTTATTGTTTGAGATTTCCGTTCTGTCTTTGCCTCCTCTGAAAAGCTTCTAAGCGTTTCGTATTTTGTCTTCAGGGGATACTAGATTGATAGGGAACTTTCATTTCTACTGCATCTAAATAGGTTTTGGTCCACCTGGGGGGGTGTTCTATCTAGAAAATAGGTAACACTTCGTCTTTGAGGTATATTTCTGCTGGCGTTAAATAGTTTATTCCTTCATGCGGTCTTGTGTAGTTGCAGTAGCGAATGAAGCTCCAGTGTTCTTTAAACAGGTGAGATTCATACTCGTAGGCTTTGTGGAAAGCTTCAATCTTGCCACAAGTGGTAGGTCTACGAACGCTAGCAGTGATGTGCTCAATGCCTAATTCAGCACAATGAATATCAAAAGCAGATGTTTCTCCCCTTGCAGGTTTAAACCGGGTTCCCTGATCAGTGAGAATCTGCCTTGGAGCACCATACCGCTTAACAGCCCCATCCAAAAGCACCATAGCGTTCTCACCGGTCGGATTCCATATCTTTACCGAGCCAGTGATGAATCTTGAATGGTCATCCTGGTAGCTTATCATCCAGTAGTCATCATTGCAGAGCTTAAAGTCTGCTTGCCATAGGCTATTGTTGTGTTCTCTTTGGAAACGCTTAGTTCCCCAAGTCTTTCTGGGCTCAGTTATTGGATGATTGAGGCCTGCTTCAATGATAACGTGGTAAGCTTGATTGTGGTCTATAGTGAAGCCCAAGTGAGAGAGATGGCCCGCTATTTTGTTTGGGCCCCAACCATACCGTTCCCTCAACTTCACAATCTTTTTCCGTAAAACACTATCAACTTCTGGTCCACACGGACGACCTCTCTGCTTTTCCTGCAGCCCACTCCATCCTTCTGCTTGATAGCGGTTCCACCAAAAATAGAAAACTTTCCTGCTTATCCTTGCGTGAGTACATATCGAAGAAACAGGCATGCCTTCAAGGCGCCGTCTAATCATCCATTCTCTTAGCTTCTCCCAGTCCCGCTCCAAATTTCTTGCTCTCTCTCTAATATAGAGAAAGTGTTACCGAATTTCTGGTAGTGTGCCAAATTACGATACTTAATTCCAATGAATGAATAATTGCATCCATTTTCAACATAAAAAACATCCAAAAGGTAAAAAGTATTCTAAATTAGGACACTGCCGAATTTCTAGATAGAACAGTCCACCTGGGGGGATCATTGTCTTCTTGCTTATTCTGCAGTTGATGAATAGTCGGGCTATGGAAGCTGCTACTTTCGTCTTCTTCCGTATGCAAAAGCTATGAGTGCACTAACCGCTATCCAAATTGTTACCAGCCCCAAGCTCATCCAGTTTTCCCAAGATTTGTCTTCGACCAAGGTATCGGGGCAACCAAACGCGTAGATCATGTGGTCATAAGAACCAACGTAGACCACGCCTTTCGCCACTGCAGGAGATGAAACAACTGGAGCATCGGTTTGGTAACTCCAAATCAAGCTTCCGTTAGAGGCATCCAACGCGTAGACCTTACCGTCATGCGAGCCAACGAAGACGATTCCTTCTGCTATCGCCGGTGAGGAGGTAACATCGCCTCCGGTTGCGAAATTCCACACTTCACTGCCTGTTTTAGCTTCTAAAGCATATACTCTGCCATCGCCAGAACCCGCATATAGGTATCTGTCCCATAGAGCTGCAGAAGAAGTGACATCGCCTTTTGTCTCGAACTTCCAAATCAGAGCGCCAGTTTTTGCATCAAGGGCATAGATGTTATCGTCATATGATCCAACATAGATTATGCCCTTGCCTATAGCGGGCGAAGAGAGAACCATGCCCGAAGTAGTGAAGTTCCAAATGAGGTTTCCAGTCGAGGCATTCAATGCGTAGATGTTATGGTCTATTGAACCTATGAATACTCTGTTTTCTGCGACAGCTGGAGAGGACATGACAATCTTGTCTTCTGCCTTAAAATCCCAAAGCATAACACCAGTCGAGGCATTCAAAGCATAGGCTTTACCGTCTTGCGAACCTATAAACAACACACCATCAGCAAAGGCAGGAGAGGAAACAACTGGCAGTCCTGTGGTGAAGCTCCACCTGTACTTTCCGGAAATCGCATCCAACGCGTATACTTTTCTGTCGTATGAACCGATGTAAACTAAATCATCTGCCACTGCTGGCGATGACAACATTACCATATCCCCTGTCCTATAGCTCCAAATCGGCTTGTTATGCAGCTCTATGTCGAAGCCGACCATCCCAGTGGAGGCGTTCAGAGCATAGACTTTTCCGTCGTGTGAACCGACATAAGTAACCCCGCCTACAATTGCTGGAGAGGAGTCAATGAGGCCCCCTGTAGCAAATTTCCACCTTAACCTTCCATCGTTTGAATCCAAGGCGTAAAGACTACTATCCCACGATCCAACATAAACTACGCCTTTTGCTACGGCTGGAGTCGAGATTACAATGTCTCCTGTTTTGTATCTCCACTTCAGCGTGCCTGTGGAGGCGTTCAGAGCGTATACGTTGCCATCCCATGAACCGATAAAGACAAGGCCATCAGCTATGGTTGGCGAGGAGGCTACTCCACCGCCAGTAGCGTAACTCCATTTCTGTTTGCCGCTTGCTCCGTCAAGAGCGTAGACTTTGTTGTCCAATGATCCGAAATAGACGATGCCGCCTGAAACAGCTGGTGACGACATTACATCGCCGCTTGTTGTGAAATTCCAGAGCATTTCCCCAGTTTTGGAGTTTAGAGCGTAAAGTCTATCATCCAATGACCCAACATAGACATAACTTCCGAAGACGGCAGGTGAAGAAACTATGTCATCGCCTGTTTCGTAGCTCCAAACTAGATGCCCGTCAGAGGAATCTAAAGCGTATAATCTGTTATCTAATGAACCAACGTAGACTACATCATGTGCCACGACAGGGGAGGAAAGCATTATCTGACCGCCAGTACGGTAACTCCACAAGAGTTTGCCATCCGAAGCCCTGAAAGCATACACCTTGCTATCCTCCGATGCAACGTAGACGACTCCGCCAGAGACAGCTGGATCTGAATCAACATAATAGCCAGTAGTGTAGTTCCAAAGGCGTTTACCATCCGAAGCATTCAACGCATAGATGTTGAAGTCCTCCGAACCGATGTAAACCGCTCCATCCGCCACAGCAGGGCGAGATACAATTACCCCTCCTGTCAAATAACTCCATTTCACTTTTCCATCGAAAGCATGAAAAGCATAGACTTTATGATCATATGCGCCAACATAGACTGTGTTATCGGTCACAACTGGAGAGCCAACTTGCCCGCCTGTGTTAAACTTCCACAAGGTTTGGTTAGTCCTAGGAGCTCTCGAACCTGATTTACCTGTGTGCCCAAGATCATGACGAAACATTGGCCACCCCTCATTCTCAGACCCAGTATCAGAAAAAACGTCAAATTGAGCAACTAGAAAAGTTGCGACTGAGATAGCAGATACTAGGTTAAAGATAACAGCCACTGTTTTCTTTTTCATTACCCGTTCAAAATTTATAGGTTTATTTTTTAATAAAAGGCTTCCGCACTCCTCAGGCAATCAAGATATGCAGATCTTCTGGCAGTCTGGCAAATGAATGCGGTGAGTCTACTTTCCATGCAGTCTTTCAGGAATGTAAGAGCAGGCTGGGTCACTCTCATATATGTCGCCAGTATAAGCATACGCCCTGTTTCTGCAACCACCACAAATGTCGCGGTACTCGCAGACACCACATTTACCCTTCAGGATGTTTCTCTCTGTGAAGCTGGAGTAGTACGCCGATTTCTGTATGTCCCTCCACGCCTCTTCCAAGCTCTTTTCCCTGATGTTTCCAAGCATCATGGGTTCTGATGGTTGTAAATCTGTGTAGAAACACGGGATAAGATCACCATTCTCTGTCACGCTTATGTATCCGCCGAACGCGAAGTAAGTGCATTTTCCGTGAAACTTGTGCTCATACCAGTCGTCGAAGTTGGGCGGATTCCTCTGCTTAACTACTCGTGCGTAATGAGGACAGTGAACGTGGATTTCAAATTTGTTTTCATACTTGAGAGTCAGATCCCAGATGTGGTTCAGTACCCACTCGTATTGTTCTGAAGAGGGAGTTAAGTCCATCATTTCTTTTGCCCTTCCGCTGGGAACCAGATGATTAAACCAGACAAAATTCGCATGGTATTTCTCAGCAAGCTCAGCGACATGATCCAAATGTTTGAAGTTGACTGTTGTGATTGCTGCCGCTAGGCCGTTGAGGATTCGACCCTCGTCAAGTTTTGCTATTGCTGCGAGCGCTTTCCTGTATGAGCCTTTTCCTCTTAGTTTGTCGTTTATTTCTTCGGGGCCGTCTATGCTGACTGAGGTCCAGACTTGATTCTTGACCAAGTTGTCATAGACTTCTCCATCCACGAAACAACCGTTGGTCAGAAGGCACACATTGAGACCGCGGCTCTTGGCATAGCTGGCTATCCGGAAAATATCTCGTCTCAGAAGAGGTTCGCCACCTTTGATGCCGAACCATCTGACCCCGAAGCTTTTTACTTGGTCAACTAGGTGAAGTGCATCTTTGGTCGTTAGTTCTCTCGGAGCGTGTTTACCCGTTGCGTCGACATTGCAGTATGCACAGCGAGCATTGCAAGCACCTGTAGCTCTCCAAGACGTCATGAGAAGCGGTTCCTTGTTTGGCAAGACAAAACCTCTTTCCTTGGTTCCTTCCGTAGCCGTTGTTCTACCATAGAAATACCCGCCCTAAAAAGATTATGCGGTACTTCTCTTTCTACGATCTCATAAGACAGACGCCCTGGTCTCGGTTACCACCTCACCAAATTATGGCTTTCTCCGCAAAGTTTATAGTAAAAAAGAATCAAATAATATGGGAAGAACACTCTTGTGTTGTTTGCTTGTTCATCATTTCAGCGGTGAGGTTAAAAATGGAAAAGGAAAAAAGCTTTTGCAATTCTGTTGTGCTCACCCTGCTAATTTGTATGGCAATGTTCGCTGTGCTTTGCAACCTGCACGGAAGCAAGGCCGAAGTCGATAGAACCTCTGCAAACCAAGGTGTTCTGCTTCAGTTTGAATGGCCACAGTTCATGGGAGACTCCTCTTTTTCGCGTTTTTCATCTGGGCCCGCACCTGATTCACCCGCTGTGCTTTGGAAAGCAAAAGTGAACGGTCTGCAAAGCTACATTTCCGCATTTGACGGGATGGTTTTTGTCACAACCGCTAATTCGGTTGTTGCTCTCGATAGGAAAACTGGAGCTGTCTTATGGAATACGGAAGTTCCGTTGACTGCAACTTGGCCCGTGGCCTACAAGATCGATAGCAGACACATGGTCGTTGAGGGTAGCTGTCTCGACACTCAAACAGGAAAGATATTGTGGACTAGCTCTACATTTTCCGCGGATACGGGCATCTTCAACGCGAATGTCTACAGCCCAGAAGAGAAAATGTTCTACACAAAAGTCGATTCCTATATCAAAGCTTGGAGCTTCGCTGATCCGTCAAACCCGCCAAAATTGGCTTGGACAACCTATATTCCAGGCGGAGGCAGAACAGGCATCGGTACAACATACGGCGATGGTAAGGTTTTCGCTGGTTCTTTCAAGAATCAGCAAGTTGCACTCAACGCAAAAACGGGCGCGGTTCTCTGGAATACTCTGACAAAAGGACCTATGATATTCAGCGGTTCTTATTATGAGGGCAGATTCCTAAGAGGCGGAACTGATGACAATACGCTCTACTGTTTCAATGCTACTGACGGCAGAATTCTGTGGTCCTTCTCGCCTGGTACGGACGGATATTTTGCCACGACTTGCGCTGTAGCGTATGGTATGGTTTATCAACTCAACAAAGATGGCTGCCTCTACGCCATCGACATAGAAACTGGCAATCTGTCATGGAAATATCAGGGTCCAGGAACTATGCTGTGGTCTGGAAGCCCCACAGTTGCAGATGGCAAGGTGTATGCAACTACGGGACAAGCTGCAATGTACGGGGATCAAGTTGGGATCTCCGAGTTTGCTTGTCTGGATGCATACACGGGGCGTCTAATATGGAAACTTCCAATAGAAGCACTGGCTCCGAGAGAATCTGTAGCTGTTGCTTATGGCAACCTCTATCTTATCCCGGGCAACATTACGACGGCTGTTGACGCGGTCGACGGAAGCGAGTATACTACTCTTGATGAGGTGTGGGCGATAGGCAGCGACAGGATTCCTGTTAGCTCTTGGCCTATGTGGCGGGCTGATCCGTCTCATTCCTCTATGGCTGAAGAGGGTCCATCAAGTCTCGCTTTAGCTTGGAAATTCACGACCAAAGGGGCAGTAATCTCGTCGCCGAGCGTTGTGGACGGAATAGTTTATGTTGGTTCACAGGACAGGAATATCTATGCCCTTGGAGCTTGGAGTGGGCGGCTCATCTGGAACTTCACTACGAAGAATTCCATCGAGTCCTCTCCAGCTGTGGCTAATGGGAGAGTTTACACGGGAGGCGATGATGGATACGTGTATTGTCTTGATGCCTATAAGGGAAGCCTCTTGTGGAAAACCTTTGTAAATGGCGATCTTCCTTACACCCATGGTTCAATGGTGCTCAAATCCTCACCGGCTATATATGATGGCAGAGTGTACATCGGATCTTTGGATGGCTTTCTCTACGCACTTAACGCAGATAATGGTAGCGTCGATTGGAAGTGCAAGACAGGCGGTCCGATTCTTTCGTCTCCAGCAGTGGCTAATGGCGCTGTTTATTTCTATTCAGAAGAGCCAGAGTTTGGGGCACTTTACAGGCTAGACGCTAAGACTGGAGCGATAGATTGGAAGCAGCAGTTTCCTTATGAGTACCAGTTTACAGGAGGTAACCAGATGATGGGTTCCCCTTCGGTCGCAGCTGGAATGGTTTTCGCCTCTTCTAATCTAAGGGCTTATTACGGCGTAAACGCGACAACGGGCGATATTGTTTGGGTGTTTTCAGATCCCGCAGCAGTCGAGTTCATTGTTTCGTCCCCAATCTATGTTAATGGTGAACTTTTCATAATCAACAAGTTCAGCATAACATCTCTTAACGCCACAAATGGGGACACCATCTGGAGCTCTTTCACTGGAGACGAGCTGTATGTCTCACCCTCCTACGCGGACGGAAAAATATACATCGTGACAAGTCAACGTCACATCTACATCCTTGACGCGAAAAACAACGGTACAAAAATAGCTGGTGTGACTACGCCTTCCAGTAGCTGGTCTTCGCCCACCCTAAGCAACGGACGCTTGTATGTGGGGAATCATGATTGGAACGTATACTGCTACACAAACTATGTCACCAGCGAAGCGTCGCTCCCACCAGTCACCCAAAACAATCAGACAATCCACGTCTATGCTGCTATTGTCATCATACTTACAGTTCTGGCCCTAGCCGTCGGGTTAGTGATAAAAAGAGGACATAGGAAATAGGTCAATTTCCATTTTAGTCTTTTTTCAGTTTTCCGTGGGGAGCCAATTTCTGTAGCATCAGAATTGTTGTGGGTGTTTGTGCTGAACCAGTGGCTCTTAGCCTTCTCAAATCGCGAAGCACAAACTTTGCGCCAAGCATTTGTTGCAAACGGTTAACTGTGAAGTAGTGCTTGTGTGAGTCATAGTTCAAGCTTTCTTCACCTTCGGGAGTCTCTACAATCAGGTGACCTTCAGGTCTCAGGACTCTGTGTGCTTCGTCGATGAAGCTTTGCGGTTTCCACATGTGCTCCATAACTTCTGATGCCAGAACCAAATCAAAACTGTGTGGAGTGAATGCCAGCTGTTCAGCATCGCCGGCTACTACTGATGAAACCCCGCATGCCCGTGCGAGGTTTGCAACTCCAGGGAGTTCCATGCTGATCACTTCATTACCTGTCCTCGCTATTGGTCGGCTTATTGAGCCGTCTCCGCATCCAACGTCTAGAACGCTTAGGTTGCAGCTTAATGTATTCAGAAAGTCAAAGAAAATCTTAATTCGCGCAAAATTTAGTTCGCTCGTGCTTATTTTTTCGGCGTTTTCTTGCATCATTGAAATATGAAGTTTCGCGTCGTACTTTTGCCATTCCACCCAATTGCGCTTGCTCTTTTTTCTGTTCCTGAAGCGTGATTCTCTTATGACTAGCCATTTTACCTGCAGCGGGTGGGTTAAAAGATATTTGAGTCCTTGAATTCTCTTTCTGCGCGAGTGTGGCATGGAATATCACGGGCTTTCTTGTTCGTTTGACTGGCTGTGCCCACCTTGGCTTTTCTTGAGTCTCCTGATGCTTCTTCCTACTAGTTTAGGAAGCTTGGTTCGCCACAGGAGGTGATTCAATGCCATCCGCGCCATCGTTTCGCTGTAAAAGTTATTCCGAAGCCGTTTGTGGAGGTAGTAGCTTGGCGAGAAAAACTCATCATAGAAAGCCTTCTTCTTTTGCTCTATCATCTCTAGGGGCAGCAGCGGATTTTTGAAGACTTGTGTTTGCTCATGGTATTGACTCCAGTCAAGTGACATTTCCAACCCCGACTCTTTCAATATGCTATACATTTCTGTTCCTGGATAAGGTACTGCCTCACACATGTACAAATAGTCTGGCTCAGTCCTTCGTATAAACTCCAAGGTCTTTTCCACCATCTCAGGTGTTTCACCTGGGAAGCCAACCACGATGCTTATGGCTACTAGTATTCCAGCTTCCTTGGCCAACTTGATCGCTATGGCATTCTGTTCAACTGTTGTGCCTTTTCTCATCGCGTTTAGCGTTTCCTGGCTTCCAGATTCTACTCCGAAGTGGATCAGAAGGCAGTTCGTTTTCCGCAGCTTGTTAAGGAGGCTTCTGGACACTCTGTCAACTCTAGTCCGACAGTCCCAAGGAAGATTCAGCTTTCTTTTCTCCATTTCTTCACAGATGGCGATAGCCCTTTTCATATCGAACGTGAACGTATCATCATAGAAAGCGAACACTTCCGCTTCATGTTTGTCTCTGAGCCATTCGAGTTCGTCAACAACTTTGGATGGGCTTCTTGCCCTGAACTTTCTTCCACACATGCTTGAAGCAAGGCAGAAAGCGCACTGATAAGGGCATCCTCGACTTGTTATAATAGGAAGATATCTTTTTCCGGATACTTTGTAGCTGTCCACTTTGAAGTGTTTATGCTCTGGATGCGGAAGTGAGTCAATGTCTTCGATGAACGGTCTGTTAGAGGTGCGATGGATCTTGCCATTTTCCCTGAAAGTTATTCCAGCTATATCACCGAATTTTCTCAGCGTGGATCGAGAAACAAGATCAGCGAGTTCGAGGATCGTGTGCTCGCCTTCGCTCCTTACAACAATATCTACTTCAGGATTAACCCTGAGGGTTTCCTGATCCATTATTGTGACGTGGGGTCCCCCCATGACGGTCAAACAGTTGGGAAGCGCCCGTTTTGCTGCTTTCACAACATTAAGAGCTGGCAAGTAGGTGAGTGTGGCACTTGTGACTCCAACGATATCTGGCTTAGTCGCCGTGAATTCTTGTTCCAACTCTTTTTGAGTTTTGCCCAATTGGCAATCAATAACTTCTACATCGTAATCATTCTTCTCTAGCACAGCCGCTAGATAGCCGATGCCCAGAGGGATGAATACAGCTCGCGGAGCTCCAACGGGATATGAGGGATTAACAAGAGCAACGCGAGTCTTCATGCTTTTCCCCAGTCTTGACGATGAAACACGGTTCAGCGAGCTATTATGTGTTTTGCAGATCGGACAGACAAATCAAGATTAAAACAATTTGCACTCTCCAGCTCGGAACGCAAGGTTTTTTTGTTGATTTACTCTCAATACCGAATCACCACTAGGGGCTACCATGGGAAAGGCAACATTGAGAGCCGAAAAAGCCTTCGTGTCCGGCAGAATAGTAACAATGAACAGTGCTCAACCTTTTGCTGAGGCTATTGCTACAAGAAAAGATAGAGTATTCAGAGTGGGGGCCAACAAGGAAATAGCTCAATTCATCGATGAGAAAACTGAAGTTGTTAATCTTGCTGGAAAAACAGTGATTCCAGGCTTTGTGGATGCCCATGTTCATGTTTTGGATTTTGGCAAATCCCTGAAGTGGCTGGAATTGACGGGAATTAGTTCTGTTCGTGAGCTGGCGAGTTACCTAAAAGAGCATTTGAAAAGATTGCCCAAAGGCCGATGGATTGTCGGTCGAGGTTGGGATGAAACTCGCTTCGAGGATAAGCGATTACCTACCATTTCAGATCTGGACCCCGTCTCACCTAATAACCCTGTGATTCTCTACCGTGCTAACTCCTTAGTGTGTGTGGTAAACAGTCGAGCTTTGAGAATTGCTGGCATAACAAAATCTACCGTTTCCCCTCAGGACGGAGTAGTAGATAAAGACGCAGCAGGAGAGCTTACGGGCATATTGCGAGATGCAGCAACGGATCTGGTTTGGAGGAGAATCCCAGAACCAAATGAGGCCGAACTTGCGGAGATGGCTTCTGCGGCTCTAACTCGGGTGGCGGAAGCCGGAATAACTAGCGTGCATTGGATAGTTCTCTCTTCAAAAGAGCTTTCTATCGCTAGGAAGCTGCAAGCGCAACGAAAGCTGAAAATTCGGGTTTACTTGGTAATTCCTTCAGAAGTGATCAATGAGGCTGTTGCTTCAAAGTTTGAACGTAACTCAATGTTGCGCTTGGCTGGCGGGATGATAATTGCTGACGGTTACCTATCAGCTAAGACGGCTGCCCTTTCTCGTCCCTATGCTGATGGGTCGTCGAGAAGTGGCATGCTGTTCTGTTCGCAGAGGAAATTGATTTCTGAGTCTAGGAAAGTGCTTGCGTCCGGTTTTCAGCTTGTGGTTCACGCAACGGGTGATAAGGCGATTAAGTATTCTTTGGATGCTATTGAAGATGCCTCAAAAGACTTGCCGTCGAAGAATCTTCGGCACAGAATAGAGCAACCAGCAGTTCTGAATCCCGCAATAGTCGAAAGATTGAAAAGACAAAACATCACATTGTCTGTTCAGCCTTGCGTTATTGCATCTGAGTTTGTCGTGTGGAAGGCTAAAGAAAACCTTGGCGCTGACAGGGCTAGATGGCTCTATCCTTTGAGGTCTCTATCGAATGCTGGCGTGAACGTTGCTGCAGGTTCGGACTGTCCGATGGAACCTCTGAATCCTCTTCTGGGCATTCAAACAGCCGTGATGAGCGATTTTCATCCTGAAGAGCGCATAAATGTGGATGAAGCTTTGCGGATGTATACAGTTGGCGGCGCATATGCTTCCAAAGAAGAGAAATTGAAGGGGTCGATTGAGGAGGGTAAGTATGCTGATCTGACTGTTCTATCTAGCGATCCCTTCTCTGTTCCTCCAATGAACATTGCAAATATAGCCGTAGAGATGACTGTGGTTGGCGGAAAAATCGTTTTCAGCAAGAACAGAGCAACGTCACTAATTAAAGGTCGGAAACCCAGTGAGATCTCTACCAAATACTAAACCACAATCAATATAAACCAACTATCTAAAGTAGAAAAGACGCGAGCCTTAGCTGGTGACAATCGTCTCAACAATTCTTGTCATCACAATCGTAATTCTCATAATAGCCATACTGTTAGACCTTGCCCTTGGTGATCCCTCGCCAAACAATCCGAGCAGGCTGGTATTCAGACTGCATCCCACGGTGCTGATGGGTAGGCTCGTTGGGCTTTTGGAGCCACGCTTGAAATCCGATAGCTCTATGACTGCAAAACTGAACGGAGTACTATTGGCGCTAGTCGTCATCATGGCTTTTGCCGTTCCTACCTACTTGGGATTGTGGAGGATCTATACGTCCCTCGGGATTGCGGTCTATGCGCTCTTCGCTGTTGTCTTGTTGAAGATGACCCTCTGTATAAGACTCGAAACTGATTGGGCTAAAGCTGCATCTAGAGCGATAGCCGCAAATGATCTTTCGGAGGCAAGAAAATACAGTCACTTCTCTCGAAGGGACTCAAGAGAGTTAACAGGTGCGCAGATCGGTTCAGCCGTAATCGAATCTATGGCGGAAAACCTGATAGACTTCAAGCTTAGTCCAATCATGGCGTATTCCTGTCTCGGTGTTTCAGGCGCGATTGCTTTTCGCGCAATAAACACTTTGGATGGGATGGTTGGGTTCAAGGATGCTGACCATATTCACATAGGATGGTTCAGCGCCAACTTGGACACTGTGATCAATTATGTTCCGGCACGGCTGACTGGCGTTCTTATCGTAGTAGCTGCAGCTCTGGTGGGAGGAGACGCAAGAACAGCTTGGTCAATCGCCAAGCGAGATCATGCAAGAACCCCGAGCAGAAACCACGGCTGGCCAATGGCTGCGATGGCTGGCGCTCTTCGTGTCCAACTTGAAAAGCCTGGGCAATACACCCTTGGCGAACCAACTGAATCGATGACTCCGGAGAAAATTCTCCATGCGTTGCGAATCCGCAACGTCTGCATAGTTCTTTGCATATTGCTCTGCCTGCCAATAATGCTGTTGACTCGTTTCGTTTTCTTCGCCTTCTGAGCCTTCTTCAGACGGTTTGCAAAATGTATTAATCAACCATTCCCACTTATCCGTTCTCAGAGACTCCACTAAACCAGCAGGACAACTGAATGCGCGTTTGTCTGATCAACCCACCACGAATTCAGCCCAAAGCGTGGGGTAAACCCAATGTCTTCCCGCCTATCGGCTTAGCGTATGTTGCAGCGGTTCTTGAAGCAAACCATCAGGTCAAAATTATTGATGCTCCAACAGAAGGCTGGCAGAATCTCGAGGAAGCTTATGGGAATACCTATCGCGTTGGTCTGAGCAACCAACAGATCGCTGAAAGGTTGAAATCTTTTTCTCCCCACGTCGTTGGAATTGAAGTTCCATTTTCAGGATGGGGCAGGACAGCTTTTTCGGTTGCTTCTACAGCTAAGGCTGTTGACAAAGATGTTGTGGTTTATATGGATGGGCAGCATCCCTCTGCGATGCCCCACGAGTGCCTATCTAAGCAAGATGTTGATTTTGTCGTAATTGGCGAAAGAGAAAACACTGTGTCTGAACTCGTCAACTATCTCGAAAGTGGAACTCGAGACTTCGATAAGGTGAAGGGCATAGGCTTTGTCAAGAACGGAAAAATTGTGACTACCGAAACGCGGCCGCCAATTGTGGATCTGGACTCGCTTCCATTTCCTGCAAGGCATCTGCTACCAAATGACTTGTACAATTCAATCGTGAAGGAATATCCATTGAGAGGGGAAATCCGAAAGCCGTGGACAATCATGATTACAAGCAGAGGCTGCCCCTACAACTGTGTGTTTTGCAGTAATTACACAGTCTGGGGAAAGAAGTGGCGAGGCAGATGTCCAGTCAATGTTGTAGACGAACTTGAGAGTGTTCTGAAGAGGTTTCAGGTTGAACAGATTGATTTCTACGATGACAACATGACGTTCGACAGAAGACGAATGATGCAAATCTGCGATCTTGTTGTTGAAAGAGGATTACGGGTGGAATGGTTTACTCCAAACGGGATCAGGGCCGACACACTTGATGAAGTCCTGTTGCGGAAGATGAAACGTTCGGGCTGCAAGAAAATTCGTTTAGCTCCAGAGTCAGGTGTCCAGCGTGTTGTTGATGAGGTAATTAAGAAGAATTTGGACTTGAAGACTGTTGAACAGGCTGTTGTTTCAAGCAAGAAAGTGGGTATCGGCGTGGGCTGTTTTTTCGTTATCGGTTTGATTGGCGAGACAAAACGAGACATCGAGGAAACAATACGTTTTGCGTACAAACTCAGAAAGCTTGGGGCAGACAGTTTTATTTTCAGCATAGCTTCTCCAATTCATGGGACTGAGCTTTATGATCAAGCAAGGAAGCTTGGTTTTCTTAAGGAAGGATTCTGCGAGGACTCATTGGCCGCGGCTGAGCCTTCAATCGCCACTCCTGAGTTTTCGATTGAAGAATTGCAGGAACTGTGCTTGCGGGCCAACCTTGTCAATCCGACTTTCACTCGGGAAAAAGTCCTAAGAGCCCTGAGAAACCCGAAGAAAACAGTAATGAGGCTTCTGAGAAGACGGTAACTAGTGCTTGCTCAGTCTATGGAGATCTGTACCACTCTGCAAATTTGCGGACGCTTTTTGAACGATGCGACAATTGGTTTTTTTCATCGATTTCCATTTCCGCGAATGTCTTGCTGCTTTCTCTTGGAGCAAAGATGGGGTCAAACCCAAAGCCAGTTTTGTCGCTTCCACATCTCTCTTCGTAGGTTATGCTCCCCTCAGCTTCACCCTCAAAGCAGACTGGTTTCCCTATTCCATCGTAGAATACGATTACTGATCGGAAAGTTGCGTTTCTGTTTCCCACTTTTTCCATAAGCTTAAGCAAGCCTGGGTTGCTTATCGTTTTGTAGACGTACGCCGCATAGGGTCCTGGGAACCCTCTGAGTGCTTGCACGAAAAGCCCTGCATCCTCCACTATTACAGGCAGATGACACAATCTGAATGCTTCGACCGCACTTGTTTTGGCTATCTTCCTGAGGCTATCACTTTGTATTTCAAGAGTTTTCACGTTCAACATTGAAGATGAAAGGTCATGTTTCTTCAGGATCATTCTTGCTTCGTTAAACTTGTTGAAATTACTAGTGGCGAAAAAAACCATCTTTCCTCTTTGCCTAGAACTGGTTTTCTTTGCTTTTTCTCCCTTCAACATAACGTCCTCTCCTCTCGATTTCGCTGATTTTCTTGAGCATCTCTCTCGTTTCAACTTCCCCAACGACATTAGCGTAGCCCTTCACTACTGCTGCGAAACATTCTTCGGCAAACTGGAAGTGGGCGCTCTCAAGAGCCCTTTTCATTAGGTGAAGATCCACACCCTTGGCTTCAAGTTCAGTGTTCTTTTCTCCCAGACCAAAATCCACGAGAAAGATCCTACCTTCGAAATTGACAATCATGTTTGAAGTTGTTAGATCCCCATGAATAACGCCGTGTTTGTGGAGTCTCCCTACGAGTTCTCCAATCTTGATGCACATTCGCTCTCTTTCAGTCACCGGAAGGATTCCCATAAGTTGCTTCACTTGTTTCCCCTCAATATACTCCATTGTTATAACCGAGTTTTTCGTATCTACTTGGAAGACAAACGGAGTTGGCACCCCGGATTTCTTGGCCTCGCTCATCAATTGCGGTTCATGCACTGTCCTGTATATGCGAATTTTGTTATCCAGCTCGGCGTGTCGATATTTCTTAGGAAGTCTTGTTTTGAAAATTACCCTCCTGTCATTCCAGTTGGCAATATAGAGGCTTGCTTCAGCCCCCTTTTTGAGTAGCGTCAATCCTTTGATTTCACCCATGGGATGTTGACCTCCTCTATTCTCCAGCGCAGTTTCACTTGGCTTTCGTCTATTTGCGTGGTCAAGCCATGCGCGTAGGCTAAGGTTCCAATATATGCAATCATTGCGCCATTGTCAGTTGCATATTCGATTGGCACCGTATTGAAACAAGCTTCGTGTTCCTCTGCTATTATCTTAAGCATCGATTGGAGTCGCTTGTTTGCAGCCACACCTCCGGTGAGCAGGACTTCTTCTTTCTCGGTGTGCGCCAGTGCTCTCTCTGTGACTTCGGTAACCATGGAGAATGCATGTTCTTGGAGACTGTAGCACAAATCTTCTAGTCTCTGCTCACCTTTACTAAGGGCTGTGGAGCTCGCGGTTAGGAGTCCGCTTAGGGAAATATCCATCCCTTTTACAACATATGGCAAGGGAATCAGTGTCTTTCCTCTTAACGCTAGTTTCTCAAGGGCTGCACCGAGAGGTATCCCTTTCTTATGTCTGAGACCCGCCTCTCGGGCAAAAACGTCCAAGCAGTTACCTAGGGCAATGTCTAGTGTCTCTCCGAAAATTCTATAGCGTCCTGAATCAAATGCTGATACTATTGTGTTGCCTCCGGAAACGTAGAGTGTCACTGGATCTCGTGCGCCTGTTTTTAGTTTGCCTATTTCAATGTGAGCAACAGAGTGGTTTACTCCTATGAGAGGGATATCCAAGTAGGATGCTAAAGCGCGAGCGATTGTTGCACCAGTGCGAAGACTTGGACCCAGGCCTGGTCCTTGGGAAAAGGCTATTAATTTCAAATCTTTGGGTTTTATTCCTGCGGTATCAAGGGCTTTTTCTATTACTCTGCTCGCTACTTGAGCGTGATGCCTTGCAGCTTCTCGGGGGTGTATCCCTCCTGTTTCAGGTATGTATGGATCTGAGTTGTTGGCTAGTATTTCGCCTTTGAATGTGGATATTCCGATTCCAAAGTCATCCGCCGTAGATTCTATGCCTAGACAGTAATCTTCGTTTTTCCTCATTGGAATTTGCCTTGTGTTTTCCTCTTTTTGTGCCTACATCTTTTTATCTTCAGGGATCACATATATGTATGATGCAGAAGTAACTTGGAACTGATATTTGATGGCGAAACGTAATGATCTGGAACAAAAAGCCCTTCATTTTGTTGTGAACACTGGTTACTCAGGCGTTCTTCAGTCCGAGCTGTGGAGGCAGCTGAGCGCTAGTAGTAGAGAAGGCTCTAGAGTAGCCATTAAGCTGGAAGAAAAGGGGTTAATCCGCAGAGAAAAAGAGCTTCAGGAAGGACGATGGACTTACAGGCTTTTTCCTAAGAGGCTTCCAGCATCGATAGAATCCATTGTCGACTGTCCATGTTTGCTCTGTCAGGACAACGCTCGTTGTGATCCCACAACGGCAATTTCTCCGAAAAGTTGTGGGAAACTTACTGAGTGGATTCTTACTCTTGACAGAAATGGTCCAGCCCTATCAGGTGAAGGCGGTCTTGCCCAAGGCTTGGATCCAAGATAGGAAGCGCGACTACTACTACAAGAAGGCTAGAGTCGAGCAGTATCGTTCGAGAGCGGCTTACAAACTTTCTCTTACAATCCAGAAGTATCATTTCATTAGGAGAGGTGACGTTGTGGTTGATTTGGGTGCGGCGCCGGGAGGTTGGATCCAAGCCGCAAGGAAAATCGCTGGGAAAACAGGTTTCGTTCTTGGGGTGGATCTCAAACCGATTGCATCCTTTCCCCAAGAATATGTCAGAACAATAGTGGGTGACATAACCGAAACGGAAACATTGAAGCAGATCGAGGCTTTTCTACCTAGAAAGGCTGATGTAGTTATTTCGGATGCTTCGCCAAACATTTCCGGAGTTTGGGAAGTTGATCACGCACGCCAGATAGATCTTGCAGCTCAGGCATTGCAGCTTGCCACAGAAGTCCTTCACACTTCAGGCAATTTCTTTGTAAAAGTGTTCGAAGGGGATTTGTTGAGTGGTTTTATCAAAGACGTTGGAAGCCACTTTGAAGAGGTTAAAATCATAAAACCGAAGGCGAGTAGAGCGAAAAGCTCAGAGATGTATATTCTCGGGTTGCGCCTCAAGTCTCCATGTGAAAAAATCGCCAAAACTGAGACTGCCCAAAGTTAGGTGCTAAAGCTTAATACTTTGAAGCTCGTTTATCTGAGCTACACACCTTTTCCAATGGAATCTTCGAGATTTAGGAGCTCGGCAACGATGAATGTCACATCTTGGACTCAAGTCTCCCCAAGGCGCAAAAGAATCCTGTCGATAGCTGCTGTCTTGGCAGTGTCACTCACAGTAACAACGGTGGGAAGTCTGCTGCCGATGGATTTGGAGCAGGCACATCAAATAAGTGTAAATCTTAACCAAACTGTTGCCACGCTTAAAGACCGAGGGGCATTGACGCAGTATATTTTTGGCAACAATTTTATGATCTGTCTGCTTATGTTTGTTCCTCTAATAGGTCCACTGGTTGGCTTGTTTATCATGTTTAACACCGGTAGCGCTATTGGGGCAATAGCAACTGTTGGTGGCTACCCTCAGGTATTGACTCTGATCGCATTGTTCATCACTCCTGTTGCATGGCTCGAGTTTGCGGCCTACTCGACTGCGATGTCTGAGAGTGTTTGGCTTTTGCGCCGTCTTCTTCAAAAGCGAGGTATTGCTGAGTCGAAAAAGGCGTGTGTTTTGATTGCGATTTGCGCGATGTTACTAGTGGTCGGCGCCTTAGTCGAGGCTGCCTTGATTTCCATTGTACCATAAGCATTTGACAAAAGGGTGGTTAGTCTCGTTTTTCCCATTCTACTTTCGTAATCTCTAGACTCAGGTTTAGACTCTTGCAGCTGTGAGTTATCTCACCCAGACTGAGCACGTTCACTCCTGTTGAGGCATATTCTATAAGGTTTTCCGCTGTGATTCCTCCACTTGCCTCTAGGACTACTTTTTCGAGGTATCCCTTCTTCTCGAGCAACTCAACGGTCTGTTTGATTTGCTTTGGTGAGAAGTTATCGAGCATTATTATGTCTGCTCTGGCCTCCGCGGCCCTCACTGCTTCTTCTATATCTTTGACTTCGGCTTCAATCTTCTTAGTGAACGAGACTTCCATTCTTGCTTTCTTGATTGCGTTTTCAACGTTTCCGGCTATTGTGATATGGTTATCCTTTATGAGGACTAGGTCATCCAGATGCATCCTGTGCGTGTCGCCCCCGCCTACTTGAACTGCTTTCTTGTCAAAGTACAGTAGTCCTGGAGCCGTTTTTCTCGTTGCGGCGATTTTCGTTCTTAGATTGGCTTTCTTCATTCTCTCTGCGAGTTCTTTCGTTGTTGTCGCAATGCCACTCATGCGCGAAAGTATATTCAATATAGTGCGTTCTGCTGAAAGGATGGTTCGGGCGTTGCCAGTTATCTTGATTATTGCCTGATTGCTCTTTATCGCGTCTCCGTCAGCTGCTTTTGCCTCTGTTTTGAGACCGAGGCTCTCGGCGAGGAGTGTTGTCTCTTCGATTCCGGCGATTATCCCCTTTTCTTTGGCGATGATTTCGGCTTCCACATTTGTTTCAGCTGGGATAATGGCTGTTGCCGTTATGTCGCCTTGCCCTGCATCCTCGGAGAGAATCGTTAGGAGCTTTGCCTGAAGGATTTTGCGGGGAACAAACATGAGCTTAGTTTCTGCTCCTGAGATTAAAACGCTTTCTTCGGCAGTACCGCTTTGGTTATGATGTGTTCTTGCTTTCCGAATGGTTCTGGTGCCCTTCAGGATAATTAAAATAACTCAGGTGCTCACTTTGGGTTATGCGACTGCTTTACAGTTGTTCCGAGCTAGGCTTGGGTCATGTATCTCGCACTATAGCGCTCGGGAGAAAACTGGAAACCAAGGGGCATGATATTTTCTTTTTCTCTGGTGGGAAAGCCCATGAACTACTGAAGGGAGAATTCAAACAAGTATTTTACTGCACTCCAGTCGCTTGGTACGAAAACGTGCGTGGGATAATAGCCTCTGCGTCACTGATCAACATCTTGCTTCCTCTACCCTTTTTCGATGGAGATAGTCACAGATTTGAGACTAAGAGCTCCAGCGCCATGGAAACGATTCACCGATATTACGACCTAAGGCGACACATTCGGGAAATCGAACCCGACCTCATTGTTTCAGACGGTGATATTCACGCATTGCGGCTTGCAAAAAGGTGGCACATTCCAGCAGTATATATCACAAACCTCATTAGACCCAGTTTTGGTTTCTCTCCTTTCTTCTATCCAGGTGAACGGTTTACTGAGCGCTATTTGAAAGGATGCCAAAAGATAATTGTGCCTGACAATCCGCCACCTTTTACTGTCAGCGAGTATAACATCGGCGATCTAGCCAGAGTCGGGATTTGTGAGAAGGTTGAGTTTGTTGGCAGTTTTGTTGACGCTGCTCCAGTTAGGGGCTCTGAAGAACATGTATTCGCTCCCATAAGTGGGCCCTCTGGGACAAGATCTAAGCTCATGCAGATTCTGCTTCCTGTCTTGGGGAAACTGGCGAAGAAGAGCGTTGTGAGTCTTGGGGAGCCTGGCGAAAAGAGAACTGCAAAAGTGGGGAATTGCGCGATTCACAATTGGCTTTCTCCTCAAGAGCGCAGAGAGTGCATGAGGAATGCGAGTCTTGTGGTTTTCAGCGGAGGTCATATAACCTGCTTTGAAACGATAAAATATACCAAACCTTGCGTTTGTATTCCCACACAGCCCGAACAGCTCGGTAATAGCATGAAACTACAACTCCTAGGCTGCTCGCTTGTTGTGCGAAACAGAAGACAGCTAGAGCAAGCGGTTAATGTTATTGAAGTCGAGAATGCCGTCTACCGTCGTAACATGGAGAAATTGAATAGACTTTCGAACAAATTCAAGGGTTTGGATCGCGCTGCAGAGATAATTGGCACTCTTTTGCAGTAGCCACTCAGGTAGTGTTGTTAGATTTCGGTGAGCGTCTTCCTTCTCACGGTGCCCTCAGGAGATGCCTCTTCGAAGATTATGGCGCTAAACTTGTAGACTCTGGTTTCCTTCTCGAGCCATGTGTCAGGTGGCAATCCTGCTTTCATGCAGCATTGGCATAGGAATTCCTCTTCGCTCCAGTTCCATTCTATTGGGACCTGTGGTAGGAGCAGACCTTTTGTCCAGTTTTTCTCGACTATTAAGCCATCTTCACCAACCTTGATTTTGGTCAAGTATTCCTGTGGTTTTGAGGTTCGAATTAGTTCAGGGGGAGACAATGTGCTTACTTCAAAAACGACTTCAGGCAATTCACTTTCTGAGAGAGGTTTGAATCTGTGGTCTTGTGTCGCCGCGTTTATTGCCGAATCAATGACTGCTTCCACTAGAGGGCTTGTTGGATAGGGGTATCCAATGCAGCCTCTAAGTCGCTTTTCTCCTTTGACCATTTTGCTTATGGTAACAAAAACTCCGCATTTTTCATAGAGTTTCTTAGGAGTGTTAGGAGGAGCTTTGATGGGTTTTCGGGTCTTCAGGTATTCTTTTGCTGCATCTCGAGCTAGCTTAACAAGAAGCTCTCCTTCGGCATTGCTTATCTCAAACTGCAGCTCATGATCCTCCTGTTGACAAAGTCATTGTTGGTTGTGCTGACTTTGTCTTGGGCTATGAATTTTGAGGCTTCTATTCTTAGAATTTGGTAGACTCTTCGGTTATGCCTTCTTTAGTTATTATCAGGAAATCGATTCCATCGCCGCTCATGACGTCTCTGCTGATTGCCGACTTAATTGATCTCGTAACTAGCTCTTTTGCCTCCTTGATTTTCATGTCCTCTTTGTAACCCTCCTCGAGAACACCTACCGCTATCTCCGTTCCTGATCCGACCACTGCGTATTTGTCAGGAATGAGCGAGCCCAGAACGTCAAGCACGTACAATGAAGGTCCTTCGTCGTCCAAACCGGCTACAATGGTCTGGGTTATGAGGGGGGCATACCTGCGGTTGAAGAGTATGTTTGACATCAGTTTGGCTGCTGAGCGCACAGGCAGCGGTCTCCCTACGTCCATGCTGTATAGGTTGGCTTGGGCTTCAACTTCTCTAGCTAGGATTTGCATATCGCCAACTAGCCCAGCGCATGCTGCACCCACCCGATCTGTTATTCTGAAGACTTTTCTGCCGCCTTTGCTGACGACGAGGTAGCCGTAAGCTACGCGCTTTTCGGAAGCTAGGATTACTCCGTCGTGGCAGACCACTCCAATTGTTGTTGCGCCCGGAATCCATGCCATCCCGCCTTGTTGTCCTTGTGGTTGTTGAATTTCCATGTTTTCACCTTTTTGCGTGGTTATTAGACTCAAGGCAAACTATTAAAGTTTATACGAAACTGAAAAAATCGAACCTTACAATTCACGGCTGGCTGATATCAGCTATTTAGCAACTAGCCAGTTGGTTAGGCGTTCTCGAGTTGCCGATCAAGAGAAAACGGTAGCTTGCTAAATCCACTTAGAATGTTGAGGGTGACCTGTTGTTTATCAGTTGATCGCTTCCTAAAGGAGCGGGGATTGCAAATGGCTAACACAAATCTGGATAAGAAGAAAAAAGGAAGTTTGTGTTTTTGATCTACTATCGTCTACATATTTGCGCAAGCACCGCGCCTACAACAATTGTCGTCACGATAACTGTGATTCCGAAGAACGTGACATAAGTATCCGTAATTGATACGGGCTGAAGCTCAAGTTCCAGTGGAGCTATGGGAGCACTGATCTTGCTGGTTTATGATCAAGTAGTTTATAGTGTGGAGTTCCAGTAATAGATTTTCCTGTAGTTGTCTTTCACAATTGGGTATGCTGGATCCTCATAGACTATTTCCAAATATACGCCATATCTAGCTACGAGTTTTCCCATGAGGGTTCCAATTGGTATACTCTTGTCATCAGGTCCCCAGAAACCCCATATCACGTCATCTGGCCGGCGCATGCCCCACCCATAATTCCTCGGCAAGATCAAAACTGCTTCTGCAACGCTGCCATCCTTCATGGCAATAACCCTCTTCTTCTCTATCACATCCTCCCAGAACCTCTCTAAAGCAAGAAAATGCTCATCGCCCATCAAACCATAATCATTTCCTTCAAGTATGGGATAGTTAAACATCACAATATAGTCCGCTCCAGCCTGGTACGCAGTAATCATCTGAGAGTATATTTGGTCTCCAGTATCAAGATAGGGGGGAGATCCATACTTCCATGTTATTATGACGCCCCAATCTTTGCTTTGCATGCGTGCTGCTCCCTTAATAAGCCCTATCTGTTGCGCCAGACTACAGTTCCAACCAATCTGCGCAAACAAAACATCATAGCCTCCCAAATAGTCAAACCAATAAAGGCCATAATCAGACGTGAAGGTAGTGAAACCAGCTTTCTTCAAAGAGGCGAAACCAGGGTCATTCCTAATCACGTCTTCAACGAAAAACTCTGCTTCCTCGTCATAATTCTCAGGCGCGGATCCATTAGCTGCTTGAATTTTGTCGGAAATCAAAGACAGACTATGTATCGCATCAACATACGCCAAGGGAACTCTTAGGCCTACTGTCGAATTAGGGTTTTGACTTAGAGCCCTAATCCAGGCAAGATAGTTCTTCCAGTCCCCATCGAGCTGAATCCCTCCTGGCTCATCGCTATAGTAAATGCCAAGTAACTTGTCTCCCCATCTCTCAGTCCAATTTTGCTTTATCCCATCGAGTGAAGTCAAATTCCAAAACCAGTTGCGTGGAAAACGTCGTCCACTTATGTTGTAACCCAAATTGACTATGATTCTTAAACCGCTGGATACTGCATGGTCGCAAATCTCTTCTACCATGGTCTGATTTTTGCTTATCGGATTTCCCGCCGAATTGAGAATGAAAAGATTTGTGTAAGATTTAACCCTATCAATCAACAGTTTAGCCCCGGCAGTAGTGTTGCCGCAGTAAGCTACGCCAATATTAGTGCTTACTACGTTAGTGTTAAACTCAGAATATGTTACGAAAGCAGCTAACACGGAGGCTATCAATAGTAGCACCAGAAAAAGGACAAAACACTTCAAAACTCGCTTCAAACCTTTCTACACAATCCCACATTAACTGTTCCCTTCACGCTGTAAATACTTTTTCTAAAACACGTTCTCTTTGAAACCATTACCAAGATTCAACTGTTTCTCTGACAGCAACAGGTATGAACTGCGCCAACCATACGATACTTAAATAAGACGTGTATGCATCAATACCGGAAAAGATTTGGGCTTTCAACTCAAGAAATTTCACTTCCAAGAACTCAACTGGACAATCTGTTTTCCGGACTCAGGCAACCAAGGCAAATACCTCGACTACTCTGTGCTCTTCACAGACAGAAGCAAACAACCAATATTGGAACAGTGTGTCAAATTGGGAGAAATAATGGACAAGTCAGAGGTTGCAGATAATTTCCCGCACACAGTGGGGTTTTTCAAGAACTCTACGGGAGTAGGTGTCAAATTCAAACCTGACTACATGGAAATCCGCTTCATAAGGAGCATAGAAGACTTTTGGCTGTTCTTAAACGCCCTTGATATCTAATAACCCCACAGCAAATCATAATAGTCAGAACCAGCCAACCATGAAGAAGTGACAATTTGTGAGTAACCGTGGGCTCTACGTCGGGAGATTCCAGCCTTTCCACTTGGGGCACTCAGAAGCTATCCAAACAGTGCTAAAAAATGTTGACGAACTTGTTATCGTCATTGGAAGTGCTCAGTATAGCCACAACTCCAACAATCCCTTTACCGCAGGAGAACGACTAGTAATGATTCGGCGTGCCCTGCAAGAGGCAGGCGTGGATCATTCACGGTTCTGGATCGTTCCCGTTCCAGATGTTCACCTGCACATGCTGTGGGTCTCAGCTTTGGAAGGTTATACACCGCGATTCAATGTCGTGTACTCAAATGAACCGTTAACACGCCGACTGTTCATGGAAGCAGGCTACAAAGTAAGAAGTATTCGGTTTTTCGAACGCAAAATCTACAGTTCAACCTTCGTCAGAGAAAAAATGGTTAAAGACGACAGCTGGGCTTCACTTGTTCCCAAAGCGGTTGCAGAATTCATTGGCGAAATCGACGGAGTCAACAGACTTCGAGACTTGACCCGAACAGACAAAATTTAGAAACCCGACGAAACTGGATCGTTAGGCTTCATCACCTCTCTGAGAAGCATTGTTGCATATGACCCTCGCAGCAACATGAAGCTCAATTCAGTTTCAAGCGCTTTCCCATTATCGCCTTCCGACTTGATGGTTTGAAAGGAAAATTCCCTCATAGGAGAAGCGATTGCACGCAATTCTCCTTTTCCACCCCTCACCGCAAGAGCGTTTATCTTGAAGTCCCTTGGTTCAACCCCTTCTTTTTCGAGGATTTCTCGCTGTATTTGTCCCATAGCGCCACCAGAAAGTCTCTGCGCAGTTCCAACGAGAGGTAAAGCGACTCTAGCCCTCCCCGTTCTTACGAGATCATTGACCTCAGCCTTTACCTCAACACTAGAGATTCTACCCGTTCTGGCAATTGGCAATCCTGAACGGTCCAGATTCACGACAAAATCTCCAATCTCAGCTCTGTTCAAAGAACAGCCCTCTTTGAGCCTTTCACTCAGGAATAGGTTGAACAAGTAGGCTTGATAAGCTTGGACAAAGAGTTCCTGAAGCTTAGGGGGCAACCGTTTGAAAGCGCCGATGAAGTCTTTTTGCGCAGCGGAAAGATGACTGAGCATCGCCCTTTCGTACCGAAGTTGTCTTGGGAAATCTTGCAATGCTCGGCTGAAGTCTCTGGTCAAATGCAGATCATTTCGTGCTTGTTTGGATTCAGGATGCTCATGTATGCTCGTCTGCGTCAGAAAAAGCATTGCAGCCTCCTCAAAATCTCCTTTGACAATTGCTTTCCCAACCAAGTGTGTTATTGGACGTTTTGTTCCAAAACGCTGGTGACCAAAGAAATTCGGGATTCCACCAGAACTATCTAGCTCGCTTACGGTTTCTGCAATTCTGTCTGCAATCTCCGCCTCTATAGGCTTGATCCCTCGGATTCTTACTCTAAACTTGTTGCCTAACAAATAGAAGGGTGCCAAGCCATCGCGAAAGTAACCTATGGGGCGCACTTCAATATCCCGTATCCTTATTTTTAAAACCTCGTCCACAGATGCGCCTTCAATTGTTATGTGCTGGGCTGTTGCTGCCCTTGCATCTTTTATCCCAGCAATCTGGATTCGACTCTGGTTTATGCCAAGTTCTTTCGCGATCCGCAGCACTGCGCTCAAAGTGTCCCAGTTACGTTTGACAAGGGCGCAGAACAGATACTTCTGCTGATGGGCAGTTGCTCCCAGTGGTTTGTTTCCGACTCGTTCTTCAATGCTGGCAACCGAGCCGTCAAGGAGAACCTCTTGGACTGAGAAATCATCGACTGTTTCTCTAATGATTCCGCCTATCCCGGGAGTTTTAGTAACATAGGTTTTCAAGCCAAGAGCCTTGTCTATGGAAGGAACTCGCAAGACCATGGATACCTTCTTTACAGCAATGGGAGCCTGCCCGTTAGTCTATCCACGACTGAAGCTGGTGCTGGTCCGATTCCTAGACAGGTTATCGTGCCTTCAGGGATCTGAGTCAACCCCCTATCAGAGATCAGCGCGTTTGGCAGACCAAGCTCTTTGGCTTGGACCTCAAGTTCCCGCAACTCCTTTTCATCCTTAACCTTAACCGCTATCTTGCGTTGCCCTTCAAAAAGCCAAGCTTCCCACCATGTTCGATGGCGCTTATGTGCTTCTTCAGCAGCAGAGACCGCGGCGTGACCTGCCTGCGCGGCAATCTTCCCTTTGCCAAGTTTTAGATCACTGCGAAAGACTATGACTTGCTTGAACTCGAATTCATCCATTTTCATCCCCAGCCATCTTGAATCAAGTTACTCTTTGGAGTTTTGAGAATTTACAGTCAGTGAAAGCAGAAGGAAGTATAATAACCCAGCAAACACAGAGGGTTTAGCAAGGGCATTCAAGAGGGTTTTCCCCTGAAGGTCGATCTCATCAATATCTCTCAAAGCCTTGTCCAGTCTTAGCATAGAGCTGAATCGGATCGCGTTTTCTATGTCCCCATCGGACAAAGAGTTGATGAGCCTGCGCGCCCTCAACATGGTTCTGAAATCGAAACCTAAACTGCTGTCGCAGCGACTTTGGTAAAGCTGAAGGTAACTTGAAGAACTATTCTTTCTTCTGATGGCTTCTGCAACAGTTTCAGCGGCTATTCTTGCACAGGTTAGCCCGAAGATCACTCCGCCGCCTGTTGTTGGTTTCACTTGAGAGGCTGCGTCGCCGACGACTAGAAAACCGTCGGAATAAGTTTTCCGTATGGGTCCTCCGAGACTTATGGGGTGAAAAGCCATTCGCAAGACTTTCGCCCTCGAAAGTTGCTTTGATGCCACAGGATGCTTTGATACAAGTCTCTGAAAAAGCTCTCTTGTGTTTCCCGCTTTGGCGGCAAGCCCAACTTTTGCTGTGCCGTCGAGTCTAGGGATGAGCCATGCATAGAACCCTCTTGCATATTCGCTTCCCAGATATACTTCAACTTCGTCGCTGACCACGTTCTCAACATTCTCGACTTCTGCTTCTATGCCATGAACAAGCTCGCTTGGATTGAGCGGTTCTAATCCCGCCTGTCTAACAAGTCTGGATGAAATCCCTTCACAATCTACAACGATTTCGGCTTCAGAACGCCTTTCATCTGCGTTTTGCTGCTCTACATCTACTCCAACCATGACCCCTTTCTTCACGATTAGCGACTTGACTCGTGAGTTAAAGAAGAACTGTGCGCCTGCCATTGTGGCTTTTTCCGCTAGGAACTTGTCAAAGAGAGTACGGTTTACCGCGCAGGTGACGGGTTTACGCAAACGTACGGAGAATTTAGCGCCCTTGGCTGAGTAGAAATTTGCGCCTTGGAAACTGTTCTCTACGACTCCTCTTGGAAGCATCTGCAACCCCAGTGTTTTCAGGCCGCGGGTACTGAAGTGCCCCGCACAGTGAGATGGGACTCCGGCTTCAGAATGTTCCTCAAAAACTGTGACGTTGACGCCCAGTTTTGCCAGCTCCCACGCCGTGAAAGCTCCAACAGGTCCCCCTCCTACAACTATTACGTTTGAAGCCTGGCTCATCTGTCTACACGCGAAACCTTGCGTTATTCTACTGGACAAGTTCGATGCGACGTTTTCCCCTAGTCAAGGAAGTAGTACGAATTTTCCCCGAGATTTCAAGCCGCATTAGGATTTCATTGAAATCCTTGTAACCAAGATCCTCATAATGGTCCCTAAATACGTCAAACAGGTCCTCGTCTGTCATATCACCTTTCTTACCCAAGATCTCCAACAAGGTGTAATGAGCAGGACGCGTTTTCCACGTTTTAATAGCCGGCATTCAAGATCTCCTTAAGCCACGGGAGTGGCTGGCTTTGTTGCCTGCCTAACTTGCTGCATGAAGCTCTTGTACCATTTCTCCATGTCTGGCGTTATTGTTGGACCCACTTCTTTCAGTGCGTCTTGGAAGTCTTTCATCGTCACTTCTCCTGCCTTGGTATCTCTTCTGAGAGCATGCATAGCCGCCTCTCTGCACAATGATTCAATATCTGCGCCGGAATAATACTTTGTGAGTGCGGCAAGTTGGCACAAATCCACGTCCTTTGATGTAGGCATGTCCTTCGTGTAGATTTTGAATATTTGAAGTCTGCTTTTCTCGTCCGGTTCCGAAACGTAGATCAACCTGTCAAATCTTCCAGGTCTGAGTACCGCAGGGTCGACTACGTCCGGTCTGTTAGTGGCTGCGATGACAACAATGTCTTGAAGGCTCACTATTCCATCCATTTCAGTTAACAATTGGCTTATGACCCGTTCAGAAACGCCGCTGTCAGAGAAACCTGCGCCTCTGCGTGGTGTCAGGGAATCCATTTCATCCAGAAATATCACTGAGGGAGCTGCCATACGGGCTTTCCTGAAAACTTCTCGAATTGCTTTTTCTGACTCGCCAACCCATTTAGAAAAGACCTCCGGACCCTTAATCGAAATGAAGTTTGCCTCGCTTTCCGTAGCGACTGCCCTAGCAAGCAGGGTCTTTCCACATCCTGGTGGACCATACAGAAGTATGCCTTTCGGAGGCTTAATTCCCAGACGCTTAAACATATCCGGGTTCTTGAGCGGCCACTCAACGGCTTCTTTCAAATGCTGCTTGACATCTTCGAGTCCACCAGTGTCGTCCCAGTGAACGGTCGAAACTTCAATGTAGACCTCGCGCATGGCAGTCGGAGTGACTTCCTTGTAAGCGTTCACGAAATCATCCATTCGCACGTCCATCTTCTCAAGCACAGCCGGAGGTATGCGCTCCTCTTCAAGGTTGATCTGTGGCAAGTACCTTCGGAGCGCTTTCATCGCTGTTTCTCTTCCTAACGCCGACAGATCTGCTCCAGTATAGCCATGTGTCATATCAGCCAACTTCTTGAGATCAACATCTTCCGCCAAGGGCATGCCTCTCGTGTGGATCTGGAGAACTTCGTGTCTCCCCACTTTATCTGGGACGCCAATTTCGATTTCTCTGTCAAACCTTCCTGGCCGTCTTAAGGCTGGATCAAGAGCGCTGGGCCTATTTGTTGCACCAATAACTATCACGTTGCCTCTCCCAGACAATCCGTCCATCAAAGCGAGTAGCTGAGCTACCACTCTTCTCTCGACTTCGCCCGTCACTTCTTCTCTCTTAGGCGCAATAGCGTCTAGTTCGTCAATGAATATAATGCTTGGAGCATTCTGTTGAGCCTGCTGGAAGATCTCGCGTAACCGAGCTTCGGATTCTCCATAGAATTTGCTCATTATCTCGGGACCATTTATCGAATGGAAGTTGGCTTCTGATTCATTTGCAACTGCCCTGACAAGTAATGTCTTACCACAGCCTGGAGGACCATGTAACAGCACACCTTTTGGCGGTTCAATGCCCAACCGCTGGAAAAGCTCAGGGTGCCTCAGAGGAAGCTCAACCATCTCGCGAACACGCTGAATTTCCTCGTGAAGCCCACCTATGTCTTCATAGGTTGTACGTGGGAGCCCTTTGGCTTCAGGCGCAGGTTCATTCAAAATGGTAAGTCGCGTTTCAGCAGTGACCTTGACAATACCGTGCGGTCGAGTTTTCGACACAGCAAAGGGAATGGCATGTCCTAGCATCATGACCAATGTTGTGTCTCCTTCGACAAGCGTGCGTTCCATAAGGCGGTTCCTGACGAAATTTGTAAAATCCTCGTCTACGTTCAGGCGCATATCAACAGGCGCCAAGGTCAAGCTCAGGGCAGTTTTCACTTTAGCCGGTCGGACCACAACATACTCGTTTATGGCTACGCCACTGTTCTTGCGAGTAAAACCATCTATCCTGATGATGTCACGATTCTGGTCTTCGCTGTATGCTGGCCACGCAATGGCTGATGTCGTGCGTTTGTTTATGATCTCAATCACATCGCCTGCGCTTATGCCGAGTTTTTGCATCGTTCGTTGGTCGATGCGAGCGATACCTCTTCCTACGTCTCTTTGTCTAGCATCACCAACTCGCAATTGGACTTCGCTCATTCAGAATACTTCCTATGTCGTGAAAGCATGGATACGTTGCAAAGAGTGTAATTCCTATATAAAGTTAGAGTATAGCATTTGGCATGTGAAACCGTTCCCTTAGTAATTAAACAGTGAACCAAAACATCGTTTTCTGGGGCGTTTCTCCCGCCGCAGCATAACAAGGCATACTCGTGGCCTAGACTATCCTATCTGCTTGATCTGCGGACCATCAACGTCTGAACTTGGCTTACTCCCTTGATCTTACCCAGCTCAGTCTCAAACTCATCAACAAGGCCGCTCCTCTCTTCTGGAAACCTTACTTGAACCAGTAACGCTTTCAATCCAAACGCCACCAACTCTTCTCCGTAGCCAGAAACTGAAGAGTCAAGAGGCACTTTTCCCTCTATCTCTTTCTTCAAGGCTTCAAAATTCTCAACGATGTCTTCTGGAAAAACCTTGTAAGTGACAATAACGGTTCCCACTGCTTCAACTCCCTTAAGGTCTATGGTCCTATAAATCCACACTTAGGGCATTTGTAAGGACGCCCAAACTTCCGACATTTTCCATCTCGCTTTATCTGAATTTCTCCGCAATTTGGGCACAAGAACTTAGTTGCTTCAGTGCTGGGAGGAATTGGCTTGCCGCAGCTAGTGCAGGTTACAAGCGAGAGCGTTCCAGTTTTTTCTGACATGAAACTAATCTCCGTGACCGTTTGATATGCTAGCCTCCTTAATATCTGCTGTGCTCCCGCAGTCGGAAGTTTCTTATCTCCGTTTTCAGCCATATTTCCCAAGGGACGCATTTTGGGAGTAAACCTCAGAAGCTTGGTTCCATTGCAAAACATCAGCCTCGAGGACCTGAGCGGAAAAGTCATCGCCGTAGACGCCTACAACGCCATTTATCAGTTCCTCGCAATCATTCGTCAGCCTGATGGTACTCCGCTCAAAGACAGTACAGGAAAAACCACGAGCCATCTCAGCGGTTTATTCTACCGAACAAGCAACCTCGTTGAGCTCGGCATAAAACCCATTTATGTCTTTGATGGTCCACCGCCGGTCCTCAAGAAAACCGAGCTTGAACGACGCAGACAAGTCAAGGTTGAAGCCGCGGTCAAATACGCGAAAGCCGTGGCGAAAGGCAAACTTCGAGAAGCCTTCATTTACGCTCAGGCGGCAACAAGCATGAAGGATTACATGGAGGAAGACAGCAAACGTCTCCTTTCCCTCATGGGTCTCCCTTGGATCCAGGCTCCGAGCGAAGGCGAAGCGCAGGCTTCACACTTGACGAAGCGCGGTGATGCAGACTACTGCGCAAGCCAAGACTACGACAGTCTACTCTTCGGAGCACAAAAATTGATCCGAAACGTGACTATTTCAGGAAAAAGAAAACTTCCCAGCAAAAACATATACATTGACGTCGTGCCCGAACTCATCGAGCTAAAGAAAACTCTGGCGCAGCTGGGTCTCACTTACGAACAACTAATCGACGTTGGAATATTGACAGGTACCGATTTCAACCCTGATGGAATAGAAGGCTTGGGACCAAAAACAGCGCTGAAACTTGTGAAACAATATGGGAATCTCGAAAACGCCCTGCCACACGTTAAGAACGTCAGTTTTCCAGTTGAACCTGAACAAATCAGGGAAATATTCAGGCGTCCACAAGTCACGAATGACTATAATCTTGAATGGAAAAACGTTGATGAAGAAGGCATCGTTGACTTTTTGGTCAGACAGAAGAATTTCTCAGAAGAACGAGTGAGAAAAGCAATTAGACGCACACAGGAGTCTACCGACCAGCTCAAAAGAAAAACAACCCTGGAGAAATGGTTCGGCTAAACTAGAACTTGTGACCATACTCCCCAATTAGAGGAACAAAAGCCACTCCGCCCAAGTTCTCCTGTTTGGTTTTCCCCTCAGTCCCTTTCGTAACTTTGATCAGTGTCTGGAACATCGAAACACTGCCCACCGGTATTATCAGTATTCCACCTTGCTTCAACTGGTCCACTAATGGTTCAGGCACATTAGGAGCTGCAGCAGTAACAACAATTCGATCATAGGGAGCCTTCTCGGGATACCCTCTTGAACCATCACCAACGGTTATTGTCACGCGATCGGCATAACCAGCATTGATTGTGTTTCTCCGCGCAATTTCTCCCAAAGCCTGAACAATCTCAACAGTGTACACATGACCCCACTCGCTTCGCGGCGAGCCATTAGGGGCAATTATCTCCGCTATCGTTGCAGCATGCCAGCCCGACCCTCCACCCACTTCAAGGACTTTGTGCCCAACTTTCAACTGAAGAGCTTCGTTCATTATGCAAACCATGTTTCGCCTGGCTCAGCATAGGCTGCAGCCATGTGGCGCGGAGATGGTTTGCCCGAAACCAATTGGAAGCGGTGTGTCAACGGTAGCGTAAGATTTTGAGTCAGGAGGTAAGAACTTGCTGCGAGGCACACTGCGCATACTGCTGATTACTCTGGGCGTGCTTAGAACTCCCTGCTTAACCAGACTGTCAATAAGCTTTTCCCAATCTGTTTTTTCCAGAACACCCACCAAAAATAGTATTTGTGCTGGGCTCCTTTATAACCTGATTACCAGAAAGAACAGAGGAAGAGACTAGAGCCTACTTGACGGTTACAGACTTCGCAAGGTTTCTGGGCATATCAGGATTATGGCCTCGCCCAATCGCCATATGGTACGCCAAGAGCTGCAAAGGAATAATGAAGGGTATAGGGGACAAGATTTCAGGTACTCCGCATGGGATTTCAACATAATCGTCAGACAACGCCTTTATTTCTTCGTCCTCTCGCTCTACTATTGAGATTATTGAAGCTCCTCGTGCTTTCATCTCCATTATGTTTCCCACCAATGTTCTGTGAGAACCATCCTTGGGGCAAATAAAAACCACTGGGAACCCACTTTCGACTAGACTAATGGGTCCATGTTTGCTCTCACCCGCTGGAAACGCAATTGAAGGAACATACGCTATTTCCATGAGTTTGAGCCTCGCTTCATAGGCTGTAGCTGTGCTTATGCCGCGTCCAAGAAAGAAAAATACTTTGGCGTTTCGATACTTGTTGGCGATCTGCTTAGCTTTTTCTTCTTGGGTCTCCACTATTTCTCGGACAATGCTTGGCAATTTCTCAAGCTTCTCTTCCAAGAAATCCATTTCTTGTTGTGAAATCTTTCCCCGCCTCTTAGCTAGTTTAAGGGCGAGTTGAGCCAGAACCGAAAGCTGCGACGTGAAGGTCTTCGTTGCAGCCACCCCAATCTCAGGACCCGACTGTTGACCAATGTATACCCTCGAAACCCGCGTAAGGGTTGAACCGATAGCGTTTGTCAAGCCGAGAATTGTGGCGGCTCGTTGTTGACTTGCTGTCACAGCTGCAAGTGTGTCTGCCGTTTCGCCCGACTGGCTTACTGCTAGAATCGTGCTGTCTATGTTCACTGATTTGCCATGTTGTTCTACGAATTCAGACGCGTAAACAGGATAAGTAGGCAGGAAAGCAAGCTTCGAGAACATGTAAGAAGCAGCCAAGCATGCATGATATGAAGTTCCACATGCCACAAGGAACACTTCATTTGCTCTGTCGAGAAACGTCGAAATCAGATCAAGGTAATGATCCTGCAATCTTATTGTGTTCTGCAATGTCTCTGGCTGCTCGTGAATCTCCTTGATCATAAAGTGTGGATAACCCTGCTTTACAGCCATTTCTGGCGTCCAATCGATGACTTCCGGCTCACGGATAACAAGGCTATTATCGCAGATCTTTCTGATTTCGTACCCTACTCTGGAGAGGACAACGATTTCACCATCGCTGATCAAAACTGCCTTTTTTGTTAAAGGCAGGAATGCGGGAATGTCTGATGCACAAAAAAGCGCTTTGTCTCCCACGCCCAAGACAAGGGGGCTTTCGCTTCTGGCGCATATTATCTTGTCAGGATCATACGTTGAAATGATGGCTAGGGCATAGGATCCCTCTATTCTTTTCAACGCTTCTCGGACGGCTTCGTAGAGGCTTGGAAGCGTTTTTCCCTTCAGGTTCTCCTCTATCATATGGGCTATGACCTCGGTGTCTGTTTTTGACACGAAAACATGTCCCTTGGACTCAAGTTCCAACCTGAGTTCCGAGAAGTTTTCGATTATGCCGTTGTGAACTACGATAATTCGCCCGCTGCAATCAACATGCGGGTGAGCGTTTACTTTCAATGGCGCACCGTGCGTGGCCCACCTTGTGTGTCCGATGCCTATGTCGCCCGCCATCTCGTCGAGGTTCAAGATTCTGTGGACGTCGTCTATCATTCCTTGATCTTTCTTAATAGTTACTTTTCCGTTGTCAAGTGTTGCGATGCCCACTGAGTCGTAACCGCGGTACTCCAGCCTTTTCAGTGATTCACGAATCAGTGTTGCCGCCTTTCCCTCGCTCATGATGCAGCCAAAAATCCCACACATTCACGTTTCAACTGCCTTGTCACGTTACCCAATGGTTCATTTGAAGCTTCCGTACTACTAATAAGCATTTTTAAGAAGCCTCTTTCACTTGTGAAAAAGATTCTATAATGGTTTCTCATTTCCGCTCAGGAATAAGACATTTGCGGTTTTCCTCGCGAAAAACCATGAAAAGATTTTTAATAATGGATACTCCATGTTGACGAGGCGAGAAACATGACCAAGACGCTTCTTCTACAGGACGACGGTGACAGTCAGAAAGTGAAAGATATCTCAATGATGGACTATCAAAAGCTCAAAATGATCCTAAGCAAGATCAGTCTGGAAATCCTAGAAGCCCTCTCCGAAAAAGCGATGTACCCGCTCGAGCTCAGCAAGCACATCGGCATTCATGAACAAGTAGTCTATTATCATATTCGGCGACTGGCAAAAGCAGGAGCCATAACCATTGAAAAAGAAGAGAATAAGAAAGGTGCCATAGCTAAGTACTACAGAACAGTCTCGCCTGCTTTCGGTTTCGAATTTCCAGAAGGATATAAAGATCTTGGGAAAAAGGCTTCTTTGCTCTCTGTGAGCCCGCAGCTGCAGGGCTTCTTCAGGGAATTTGTGAACATCGAAGGTTTCCTTGAAGGAAAAATCGTTGTTGGTTGTCCCGCGCCTCATGGACCATTCAAGACAAGTGCGAGAGACGGTCATTACGCTGCTGCTCTCACCTTATTCCTCGGTCAATTTGCTAGAAATCCTGCTGAGTTTGCCATAAAATTGGACACAGACGTGAAGGCTGAAAAAGAAGAGAAAAACAATCTCATACTTGTAGGCGGTCCTGGAACAAATCTTCTGACACAAGAGATAAACGATTGCCTACCTGTAAGGTTCAATATGCAATCATCCGAGAAAGGTTACCTTCTAGGTGGCTTGGTTTCGCAGAAAACATCATGTGTGTATACAGCTGACACCATTGGAATTGTTGCGAAAATACGCAACCCTTGGGATGAAAGCAAACGCATCATAGTCGTTGCGGGGAACAAGGCGGTGGGCACCAAAGCGTCTGTACTATCCTTAACTAACTTTCATGAGACAACTCTCAAAGACTACAAGGGCGATGGGATGTTCCTAGCTGTTATACAAGGTTACGATCTGGATGGAGACGGAAAAGTTGATTCCATAGAGGTTGCGGAACAGCATTGCATGCAAACCTGAAAGAAGTTGTTCTTGGTAGAGGTCATGTGAATGTTCAAGCAACCCACAGAACGACGCTTGAGTTTACTAGGGAAGCTAGTCTTTCCAAAATGGGAGACTGCATAGTCTCTGTTGGCGCAGACAAATCAGTTGCAGACCTTAATGTGGGATTCAAGAAGAATTTGGCAACAGACAGTGCAAGGCTCACAATTCAAGTTGAAGTTGGGGAACTTTCGGAAAAAATCCAAGCAATGGGATCATCACGTTTGACTTTTTCACATGAAACGGCAATGGTCGTCAGAAAGAGTAATTATGTGTGCAGTAGGACTCTTGCGGTATGCGCAGACAAGGCAGCAAACGATTTGTCTCGAAGTCTGATTGAAAGGCTCAAGAACCCAGAACAAGAAGTAAGAATAACCATGACGCTTTGTCGCTAGAGTATTTTCGCATCTAGAGCAACTTGCCATTCATATGGTGCTGTTTCGCGAACAGCCTTCGTGGACAAAAATTCAACCACTCTTCTCCCTGCTTTCTCCACCCCTTCACTGAGCCGTCTTTGCACATCTTCCAACGTTTCCGGTCGACGAGCAAAGCCATAGAAATGAACAATGCCGCCTGCAGGTTTTATTGCCCCACAGGCTGCATCCATAAATTCAATCGCTCTCTCGGGCAAATTCATTACTACGCGGTCCGCGACTCCAGCGAGTTTCTCTGTCACAATTTGGGCTGCTTCGCCCAGAATTGGGAACACTTGATTCTCTACCCTGTTTAAACGCACGTTCGTTTCGAGCAATCTGATGGCCATTGGGTTAATGTCTACTGCATAGACCTTGACACAAGAGTTGGTCTTTGAAATGAGGATCGAGAACGGTCCCACTCCTGCAAACAGGTCTACGATAGTCTCTCTCTTTCCAACAAGTAAGGCAATCCGTTTGTGTTCTTGAGAAAGCCGAGGAGAAAAATACGCTTTGGCAACATCCACCATATAGATGCATCCGAACTCTTTGTGCATCGTGCTTGTTTTTTGCTCTCCTGCGATCAAGGCAAGTTCTCGCAAACGGTAAGTGCCTGTGACAACACCAGCTTTTGAAAACACTGTTTTGATCTTCGGGTGGCTTTCCATTATTGCTTTTCCGATGAGTTCTTGATGCTCTCGAAGTTGAGGAGAAATTTCGATGATTGCTATGTCCCCAATAATATCTAATGCTCGCGGCAGATCTGCAAGCAATTTGGGCTGAAGTTGTCTCTCAAGAACGTCCCTCAACGTTTTTCTTTGTGACTTTTTCTTGGCAAAGGTTCCAGTCTCCAAAATGAAGCCTGGAAATAGGGCTTTGAAGATAGCCCCTTCTTCTTCGTTTGGTCGGCGAACCAACGGGACATAAATTGAACTATCATCAGCCTGTATCCGCAATTCTTGGTCGCCAATTTCCATTTTGTTAACCAGCTTCAGCATCCTTTCACCTTGATTTCTTTGGACCTTGATACACAGCGATTTTCTTAACACGGTACTAGCCAATTTTCTCAACCCTGAAAAGCCCGCTTTCTTTTCTGATGTTGAAATGTGCTCCAAGCATTTCTTCTGCAAGCCAAATATTTGCCTCTAAATGGTCAGTAACTTCCCGTGTGAAGAACAACGAAGAGCCCTCCGTGAGAGCCATGTAAGCTATGAGCATATCAGCTAAATGCGTGTCCACTGTTGCTTTTGCTGAGATTTCGGAGAAGAGCTTCTCTGCCGCTTCTCTGCCTACTGTTTCGCTTGGCTTGCCAAGCTCTCCGATTGAGTCAGCACCCAACAATATTCCTTCCTCGCTCTCTGTCCATAAGACAATTGAACTCCCTTTTTGTATTGGGTTTGATGTATCATTCAAAACTTGTATCTGCGTAACCAAACCTCTTTCAGAAAGATATTCATGGGCTGCGCGTGCTTGTCGTTCAGCGACCCTCTTGTCTGCAAGGAAAGTGCAGGTTGAAATTCCTCTGGTGGTTCTAATGTTTCCATGAGTCTGTAATCTTAAAGGTCTTTTCTGAGTTGCAGGCTTCACCTTCAAAGTGACTTCTCCCATCCCTTTTGGATAGTACCCATATCGGTGGACGGTAATTGAGCCAACAATGCCCATCTTGGTGAGGCTTGGGAGCAGCACGTTGCTCAGGTAGTTGATTGTGGGGGCGTTTGACGTGTCAGTTCCTCCTTTGGTCACGTGGATCTGCACTGTGTCTTTGGATACCGCGCATATTGGCAGGATTGCTAACAGAAGCATTGGGATGTTTCCAGCGGTTCCAATTCGAGCTTCGAAGTTTCCTCCTTTTATCTCCCTAGGAGTGAACCACAATTCTCTTGAATTCAGGGTTGCTCCCTTTATTTCTGCATCGCACAGCTTGGCTGCAGTGAGTACAGCTTCCAAGTGTTGAGGTTTCAAGCCTGGTTGAGGTCTATTCTGTCTTATGTTGAAGACGTGCACTTTTTCTCCGCTTATGGCGGCAAATGCAACCGCTAGTCGCAGAATCGTTCCACTTCCGCTTTTCAGACTTCCGTCAATTTCAAACACTGAGGTGTCGCCCAAGTGGTAATTTCTATCGTTAAATAAGGGCTGCAAATAATTAATAAACGCCGTGATTGTTTAAGAGTCTGAGGGAGAAGTCGAAGATGAGCTCTGAAAAAGAGAAACTTGAAGATCTTCTCAAGCGGATAGACGAAATTCTCTTGAACTTAAAAGTCATTTCTGAAGACCTGAAAACTGTTACTGCTTCGCTGAAATCCATGGCTGTCTCGCAAATCATTCGCCCTGCTGGGCAGCCTCAAGCTGTAGTTTCACAGGAAGGGCAGAAATCGCTTGATGACATTCGGCTGTCTTTTCCAGCGGACTTGGAGAATCTTCTCAACTTCGAGGACAGAACCGACTATGTCGTGATCCGCCCACGCCAGTTCTTGGGGTCAGAAAACTTCGCGAGGATTGCTTCAACGGTCAGAGGCTTGGGAGGCGAATATATAAGCGCTGGGAAGGATTCCCACTTCAGGATCTACAAGAAGAGGAGCTAGCAACACAGCTCAGAAATAGCCAAGGCAGGGTTGGTTTTAAAGCAACAGTAGTGGCTCATTCGATTCTCCAGTTTAGTTTAACTCACCTCTCCGCTGAGCCAGAGGGTAGTTTGTGCAGTCATCTTAAAAGCGCCTGGATCTTGACATGATTCCAGTGAATGGCATGTTTGGGAACAGCACTGGAAAGCTGCTTGTTTATGCGTCAAGTCGTGCTCCACATAGAAATCGTCTGAAGTCGGTCAGGGCAGCGGCTCAAGAAACTGCGAGTTTGTTTAGGTTAGATTTTGAAATGGTCAAGTTTAGAGAGAACGCTTCACAAATTTACGTCTATTATGAGAATGGACAGGACGAACCTGTCCCCATCTATTGTGATGAAGGCAAACAAAATGATCCGGAGAGTATTTGTTCAAATCTGAGGAGAATGATGTTTGTGCTTTCTTTTCATCCCAGTAATTCAGCTTTGCAGCGGATGCGTAGTGAGATTAGAAGACTTTCTTGAAACGGATGCTCTGATCGTCTAAGGATACTTCATAGATTTGGTTCACGTCAAAATCAATGCCCAAACTGTCGTATTCTTGCTCTGTCAAGAAGAGGACTATCTTCGGATTTGCCAATTGTGTTCTTTGTGGAAGAAATGGCATTTGCGTCTGGATTGCCTGCATCAAATCCTGTGCGAGTTTGGCTTCCTCGGTTTGAGGTCTAACCACATATGGTGAGATTTCGCGTTCTTCCACGAGCTCTATTCTCTTGCCAAGGTTCCCATCCAGATCTCGGGTTGACTCGATTTTGTTGACTCTTACTCGAAACATACCTGCTCACATTTGCATAGAAGTATTCCAAATCTACAATTTAACCTATGCTAGCAAGCTGAGGTTGTCGGCTAATTCTGTTTTAGGCAACTTCACATGCTAGTTCTTTTTTGAAGAGAAGTCTTGGTCAAAAAAACGCAAGAGTAAGCATAAGCGGTGGAAATCGGCATTGGCAACTCTATGATTTGGCGTGTGCAAGAGAGCTTTCAGCAGTCATCAGCGAATTAACCAGGCTAGTGGACCAGCAAGGCGGCCCTGGCGCAAACCCGAAAGAGGCAGACCACCAGGCCACTCGCCTAAGAAGATGGGCGTCATATGCATCCTGTGCGTCCTGGGCCTCTCCTACAGAAACATGCAGTCACTGCTAAGCTAAATATGCTTAAGCTTCCCTGGAGCGAGCCCCTTCCAGACCACCGCACCATACAAGACGCGTTCAAACGCATACCTGAAGAATACTTCAAACAATTGCTGGAGTAAAGCGCACAACTATGCATTGCCCAGTCAGGCTGGAAAAAAGGAGTGGTTGCACCAGACAGTACAAGGGTCCTGACAGATCGCTGTCAGACTGTTGAGGTAAAAATGAAGAAAACCCGCAAGCGCATCATCGTCAAGTTCCTTGTCATAGCTATTCTCGACTACAACATCATATTGGCGTCGAAGGTGGCGAGCAAGCACGCGGGTGACTCGCCCACGTTTAGGCAACTGTTCAGGGTTCTGCCGCAGATGGAAGGCAGCATCCTTGACGGTGATAAAGCGTATGATTCTGACGTTAACTGCAGATTAGCCTGTGAAAAGGGTATGAAGCCCAACATCAAGCGACGGGAGACGAAGGGAACAAACAGGGGGGTACGGTTTAGAAAAAAAGCAGCAAAAGAGTTTGACAAAGCGCTTTATCGTTGGAGAGGGCTGGTTGAAGGCATTTTCGACGCACAGGAAACGGAGAATGGTCTTCGGACAAGGTGTAGGCTTAGACGTGTGCAGAGGAAGTGGGGTCTTGCTTTGAGCGTTGGTCATAACCTGGCTGTGTATAACAGGCTCAAGTGCGCGAGGCAGCTAAGCATAGAGCTCAAACCGATTCTTGCTGACATGGAAGCATAAGCTAAATAACGAAATTTGCTCCAATTTCTCAGGGAACATCTTCGGTCTATTTTTCGCTTGTAAAATCAACGGCTCAAAAAGAAGCCGTCAGAAGATTGAGAACCAAACAGAAAACGATTAGTCTTAAGAAAGAACGCATTAAATACTCAGAACCTCCTCATACCACATATACACTGAATTGATTAGCCGACAACCTCTCTAGCAAGCTTCACGTGCTGATAATTAGTGAACTTAAGTTGCGAGTTTTCTGGAGGTATCAATATCCACATATCTCCCATGAAACCCCCTCAACGAACCGAGTACCATGCTAATCTCTTCCGCGACCGTTGGTTTGTCCAGTGCCAAGAGATTTCTGAACCTTATGAAAGTTACCCGCTCTCTTCCTTGGACAAAAGAGTTGTATTCTTCTTCTGATTCGAAGCAACTTTCTTTCCCATATCTTGCCCACATTTCTTCTCTTTCACCCTTCAAGCGTTCGATGAAATCCGCAGCGCCTCGTATTTGCATGATAGGTTTCTTGACATAGAATATGACTCTCATTGTTCGGGTAGGTCCGACTTGACCTTTGCGAACGAAGGCGAGTGTTTCCCTATTGTCGATGCAACGCTGACGAATCCTGTTCCAATATTTCTCATCCATGACGAGGATAAAGGCGTAGCCTTTGTCCTTCAATAGAATTAACTCCTGTCGCTCAGTACTGTAGTTGCAGTATGAAATAACAGTTGCGGAGTGATCAGATCTCGGGTACACTCGTAGGTCACAAGAACTGTTTTCCCCATGGTGGTTGATTGCACTTAGATTGCCAATTGTCAGGCGTTAATGGTGGGTCAGGGGGTGTTACATTTAGGTTTTTTCATCAACAAACTCGCATACTTCACTGGGCAGCTTTTTTAATGAATTATTAAAAAAAACATTCGCATTGGGGACCCCGGTGAGGTCAGGCATGATGTTTTCGGAGGAATAGCTTTTTCTTCACTGCTTTCCTTAGGTTATGAAATATAAGAAACGCGTTCGTGAGTCATATGAAGGTGGAGGAATTTAAAGCTCTGACTGACTCGGTCAAGGCGTTGAGCAAAGATCGCGCCGCATTGGCGAATTCGATAAGCGGCGCGACGCGTGGTGTGGGAGGAACCAAGAAACTCTGGAAAAACGGAAGCAAACCTTTTCTCATTAAGGCGGGTTTGGCTCTTTTGGTTTTCCCGGAACCAATCGTCAGTGATGCCCTCGGTACGTTCTTGCTTGCTGCCGGTGCAGTGCAGGAAGGAGTCAAACGCCAAGCGGTCTATGTTGATGATTTACCTAAAGCTTTCCAGAGTGCAATGCGCAACCTCAAGAATGCCAAAGATACCGTTTAGACTTCTATAGCATAATTAAAGTCTTATATTTGCCACATGTTATCTACCTAAAACAATAGGGGAGAAGACCGATGAAACTAGTAACAGTCCTGTTGCCAGAAGCTTATCTCGAAGGTTTGGATGAGTTAGTAAGAGCAAACATGTACCCAAGCAGGAGTTCAGTTATCAGGTCTGCAGTTAGAGACTTGCTCAAGAAAGAACTTTGGGAAAAACGCGGACGGTAGTTACTTCGGACCAATTTCCTTTGCGCCGAGTTCGTTCTTATGCCGACGCTATTTTCTTTGCAGCCGCTGAAGGGTCATCTGCCATAGTAATCTCTCTCCCAACGATGAGATAGCGCGCACCTGCCTTTCGCACTGTTGCCACTAGCCCACCTTGCACGCCAACTCCTGGCGAATAGATCGGTATCTTTCCTTCCAAAATTTCCTTAATTTCGCGGATCTTCTCTGGCACAGTTGCACCGACGACAACACCGTCAGCGTGCCACTTAAGAGCTTTTTTCGCAAACAGCGCATATTGTGGCATTCTGGCACCGGTCTCGTCTATTATTGTCTGCCCATAGCCCTCGGTTGCGCCTCTGTGGCTCATGTACGAGAGCAGGATAACGCCTCGTCCGCGTTTTCTAGCTATCTCAAAAATTGGCTGCAAACCATCTTTCCAACCCACAAACGGATTAGCTATCAGCGCATCGAATCCCGCCTCATAGTAGTACTCAGCTATTACTTGGTTGGTAGCCCCAATGTCGTTGACTTTGCAATCCATTATAGCGAGGAGACCTTCAGCATGGGCTTTCTCGACAAGGGACCGCACGCCATCGAAGGTGCCGAGAGGAAGAACTAAGTGGTGGTTGATTTTGACGGCACATACATGCGGTTGAACCGCCTCTAATAGGGCTCCTGCCCTGGAAACAAGCAAGTTGCGTTCTCTTGGGTCTTGAAAAGGAAAGTCTAGCGCTAGTATTACGTCTGAACATTTCTCAATTGAGGTCTTTTCAATCTTCTCCTTGAATGGTAACACTGTTGCTCCTTTCCTGCCCTCACAGCGCAACCGATACCTTTATTGTTTCTGCCTTAAAAACTGAGGAGACAAGTGAAGAGATGATTGGAGAACTGGCGGCATTAGGCGCAGCGATCAGTTGGGCTGTGGCTCCCACGCTCTATAAGAAAGCATTACTGAATACCAATCCGATTTCAGCCAACATTGTTAGATGCGGGTCTAACGTGGCGGTCCTTGCTGTGATACTAGTCGCGATCGGAGGAACTTCAGCTTTAGGGATGTTATCACTAGATATCGTTGTAATCGTAGCCTCAAGCGGCATAATAGGACTAGGGTTAGGGGATACATTCTACATGTTCGGACTAAAATCCATAGGTGTTTCAAAAGCTGTTCCACTAGCTGCAACATACCCGCTCTTCAGCTTTCTGTGGTCCATTCTCTTGGGCGAATACGTGGATCTGTCAGCGATTGTTGGAGCTGTGGTAATCCTGTTTGGCATCTGTCTTCTGGGCAAGCGCAAAAAAAATGACGCTGTCGGTAACAATCAATTCTCTTCAAAGGGCATGGTTGCCAGTTTGGCAGCTGCTGTATTCTGGTCTGTTAGCGTAACGCTTATGAGTGTCGCTGTTTCGCGGTTGGGAACCAATAGCCTAGATGCAAATTTTGCTGCAGTCGTGTTTAGGTTGGTTCCACTCTCCATTCTACTATTTGCGTTTTCTCCTTTGCTAGACAAAAAAAAGGAATTTCTCAAGATGCACTGCAGTACCGTTATTCTGCTCTGTATCGGCGGTCTCGTAGCCAATGGAATTGGCTGGCTGTTGATGAACTTCAGTTTCCTGAACACGGTTGGGTCTCAGGCAATTCCGATTTCTTCTGCAGCTCCTTTATTCTCCGCATTGGCTGGCTTCGTTCTCTTCCGTGAGAAGGCAACTGTCGAGAACGTAATGGGCGTATTCGCCGTTTTCTTAGGTGTTTCGCTGATTTTCGCGGGTTGAGAGTCGCATCTCACCTCGGCTCGTGAGGAACGCTACAGTTTTATATATCATCTTTAGAGTGATGCACAAGGAGTAAATACATGTCTGTCTCGCCTAGCGTTAGAGAGGTTTTGGCGCGTCGTATTGCTGGCGAAATTATCCTTTCGAGCAAGCCAGGTGCAACCCTGCGCAAATGGCGAGAGCTCTTCACAGTTTCACAGATCAGTCTAAGCAAAAAGATGACGCTCTCCAGCTCAGTCATAAGTGACTATGAGAGTGGACGGAGGAAGAATCCAGGCGCACGTTTCATCCGTAGATTCGTGCTTTCGCTTTTACAGATTGATGAGGAAAAGGGTAGCCGTTTCATCCGCGAGTTCGCTAGACTGACGAGCTCACCTAGTATGGCTGTTATCGACCTGCGCGAGTTTCCTATCCCTGTTCGGGTTGAGTATTTGTGCAGAGCAATTCAAGGTGAAGTTGTCGCTGTTAAAGACAAATACGTCAAGGAAGTGAATGGCTACACAGTAGTTGACAGCAGAAAAGTCGTCGAAACACTTTCTGGCTTGGAGTATGTTCAGCTTTTCGGGGCCACAACTGAACGGGCATTGATCTTCACAAATGTGGATGGCGGAAGCCTGCCAATGATGATCGTCCGGGTCAGTAACCTGAAGCCTCGCGTCGTGGTTTTTCATCGCACACCGCCTGACGAGCATGCTGTTAAGCTTGCAGAGTTCGAGCAGATACCGCTGATATTTTCTGCAGCTGAAAGTGTTGAGCAGCTGGTGAAATCACTGCGCAAACTGTATCGAATTGCACTGCGCGTGAAGCTGGGCAGGCGAGTGCGACCGCCGCCTAAGATCAGCGCGTAGATTCATCAGTAGCAATTGTGATAATTCCTGCGCAATTTGCTCACATTGACCTCAGATTACTTGAACGTGACCTATACCTGCCCCTGATTAGTCGTCAGAAGACCACTCTGTACCACTTCACAAATAGCGTCTCAGAACTCTGGCAAAACGCCTTAAATTCCACTTGCAACATAGTTGTAACAAACAAACTCAAGAGGTACGAGAGAACATGAGAAGCGACGAAATGAAACAAGGTATTGAGCGTGCAGCTCATCGTTCACTGTTGAAAGCAGTTGGCTTAACTGATGCCGATATGTCCAAACCGTTTATTGGCATTGCAAACAGCTACACCACAATCGTACCTGGGCATATACATCTGAGGCAACTCGGGGAGGCGGTGAAAGAAGGAATCGTTGCCGCAGGAGGAACGCCACTCGAATTCAACACAATCGCCGTTTGTGACGGTCTTGCGATGGGGCACGAAGGAATGCGCTACTCTCTGCCAAGTCGCGAACTCATAGCTGATTCTGTGGAGGTAATGGCACAGGCACATCGCTTGGACGGACTAGTTCTCATCAGCAATTGCGACAAAGTCACGCCTGGCATGCTTATGGCAGCAGCGCGCTTAGACCTACCAGCAATATTTTTGACAGGTGGCGCAATGGCATCTGGCGTGTTAGGTAACGAGAAAGTCGGAGTCAACACCGTTTTTGAAGCTATGGGCAGAGTTTACGCTGGAAAAATGATGCCGGAAGAGCTGAAACTTTTAGAAAACGCTGCATGCCCTGGCTGCGGATCGTGCAATGGAATGTTCACGGCCAACACCATGGCGTGCCTAACCGAAGCTTTAGGCATCTCACTACCGGGGTGTGCTACGGCTTTGGCAAACAGTGCTAAGAAACAGCGCATTGCCAAAGAAACAGGTCAACAAATCGTGCACCTTGTCAGGGATGACCTGCTTCCCTCACGAATCCTAACTGACAGAGCGTTTGAGAATGCCATCGTTGTTGACATGGCACTCGGCGGCAGCACAAACAGCGTGCTGCATCTTTCGGCAATCGCGAAAGAGGCAGGCATCAAGCTTTCGCTGTCAAAATATGATGAACTAAGCAGAAAAGTTCCCCACCTCTGCAGTATGATACCAAGCGGCTCTTACGACATTGAGGACTTGGATAACGCAGGAGGAATTCCAACGGTGATGAAGGAACTTGAGCCAATGTTGCATGTTGATGCGCTAACCGTGACAGGAAAGGTGATTGCTGAAAACTTGGAGACCGCTTCGGTTACAAGCAGCGAAGTCATTCGTCCTCTAACCAATCCTGTTCATGCGACGGGTGGAATCGCGATTTTGAGCGGAAATCTTGCGCCTGATTGCGCAGTTGTCAAAACTGTGGCTGTGTCAAAGGGGATGCTCAAGCATGTTGGTCCTGCACGTGTGTTTGACTCTGAGCGCGAGGCTGTTGAAGCTATGCGTAGACGTTTGATCCAAGCTGGAGATGTCGTGGTTATTCGTTATGAGGGTCCTGTGGGCGGTCCGGGTATGCCTGAGATGCTTGTTCCAACTGCCACAATTTCGGGTATGGGTTTGAGTGATTCTGTAGCTCTGATCACGGACGGCCGTTTCTCTGGGGCTACTCGAGGTCCTTGTATTGGTCATATTGCTCCCGAAGCGGCCGTGGGGGGTCCTATTGCGATTCTGCGTGATGGAGATATGATCGAGATTGACATTTCAGGTGGAAAGCTGAACGTAAGGTTGCAGAAATCAGAGATTTCTCGTCGGTTGACATCATGGAAGCCTAGACCACGGAAGATTACCAAGGGATATCTGAGCAGATACATACCAACATCCATTGAATAGCTGATTTGTCTAATGCAAAAACACAGAATCGCCGAGACCATTTCCTACCGTGGAGTTTCACAAATCGTAAATCTTATATCTCCGCGGCTATCTTAGGTTTGTGAGTGGCTACAAAATGGGGTATCGCTTTATTAGATCGCTTTCATGATCGGATCCGAGTTTTTGACACGACACTACGCGACGGCGAACAAACCCCTGGCGTTTCATTAACCCCCGATAACAAGTTGCGCATAGCGCAGCGTCTAGATGAGCTTGGCGTGGACGTGATCGAGGCGGGTTTCGCAGCAGTTTCCGAAGGCGAGATGGAAGCAGTCAGGCTAATTGCTGAAGCAGGCTTGAAGGCAGAGATTTGCAGTGCTTCTCGCGGCACGCGTGGGGACATCGAAGCCGTGGCGAATGCTGGTGCTGACAGTATCCATCTGATAATACCTGTTTCTGATCTCCACATAAAGGCTAAACTGAAGAAGACACGCGAACAGGTTCTGCATATGACTCGCGAAATGGTGAAGTTTGCCAAAAACTGCGGGTTGATAGTGGAGCTTTCAGGCGAAGACGCTACTCGAGCAGACGTATCGTACTTGAAGCAAGTTTTTCTAACAGGCATTGAGGCTGGTGCAGACAGAATCGTTGCCTGCGACACCGTTGGCGTTCTGACCCCGGAGCGAAGTTACAATTTGTTCGCTGAATTGAGGGGCTCGCTCCCAGTTCCTGTAGTCAGTGTGCATTGCCACAACGACTTTGGGATGGCGGTTGCAAATACGATTGCTGCGTTGCGTGCAGGCGCGAATCAATTTCACGCTACTGTAAATGGATTAGGCGAGAGAGCTGGGAACGCTTCACTAGAAGAGATTGTGGTTTCGCTCATAGCGCTTCACAAGCAGAAACTTGAAATCAAGACTAGGCAGCTGTATGCTATCTCTCAGTTCGTTTCGCGGTTAACTGGAGTTTATGTGCAGCCTAACAAAGCAATAGTGGGCGAGAATGCCTTTACGCACGAATCAGGTATTCATACTCAGGGCATGCTGGCGCATCCAGGGACTTACGAACCTATTGAGCCAGAACTCGTTGGTGGCACGCGGCGGTTGGCGCCAGGAAAGCATTCAGGTTCTGCTGGAATCAAGGCAGCTTTGGCTGGGATGGGTCTACAGCCAAGCGAGGAACATCTTAAAGACATATTCCAGCGAGTCAAAACGGTTGGCGACAAAGGTAAAACTGTGACTGATGCCGATTTACTTGCGATCGCCGAGTCGGTTCTAGGACTGAGCAAAGAGAAGCCTATACAACTGCAAGAGATAACAGTGGTGAGTGGCAACACGGTCACGCCTACAGCTTCTGTTCGGCTTAAACTCAACGGGAAAGAAGTCAATGGAGCAGCCATAGGCGTTGGTCCTGTGGATGCGGCGATAAACGCTGTCAAGCATGCGATTGCTGAAGTGGAGCCAATTCATTTGGAGCAGTACAACGTGAAGGCAATCACTGGCGGAACCGATGCAATGGTCGAGGTATCGGTTCGCATGCGAAAAGGCGACAGGACCGCCACAGCCATGGGAGTGCGCGAAGACATTGTAATGGCTAGCATGGATGCTGTACTCGGCTGCATGAACGTACTGACAACAGATTACAACAACAAAAAAGCAGAGACAATGGCAAAAGCAAACGAAGTAGCAAGAGACTCTGCGTAGCAGCTGCAGCAGAACGAAAGCTGTGTGAAGAAGTGGAACGCATCCACAAGCAAGATATCAAACGGGCAAAGGACGAGAATTGCTTAGACACGGATTGGAGCAATACGATATGAACGCCACTGCACAAAAGCGTCAGAGCTCATGAGAACAGATTTTGATCTCCAAACACGACCAACGGCAAGGTAAATAGGGGAGCGATGTTCTTCTGAAAAAGGCAAAGCCTCCTCAGCGACTGATCTCAAACCTAAAATCCCAAGTTTTCTTAACAAGGGTTTGCCATAGTACATTGCTGCAATTAATTTGCTTTTGTGCGCGAAAATCGAAATTTGGAGATGGCTAAGGAGTTACAGTTGAACCAAAAGCGTACACTTTTGCGTCGTTTGAGCCAATATAGAGTATGCCATTGGCAATAGAAGGAGTTGATTCTATTTGATATCCTGTTCTGTAGCTCCAAATCTTGCCGCCCGTTAAGGCATCCAAGGCATAGACACTGTTGTCTTTTGAACCGATGTAGACCAGGCTGCCAGCAACAGTGGGGCTTCCATTTACTTTGTCGCCTGTTGTGTAGTTCCATATTTTCTTTCCGGTTGCAGCATCGAAGGCATATACATTGTGGTCATTTGAACCAACATACACCACATTGTTGGCAACCGCTGGAGAAGACTCCACACGATCTCCCGTCGTGTAGTTCCATATCTTTTTCCCGCTGGCAGCGTCCAGCGCATGTACTGTGTTGCTTGCGCCAAAGTAGACGCTGCCGTTAACAACAGCAGAGGTAGAATACATCGGTCCCCAAGCAAAGAAACTCCATATTGCCTTACCAGTTGTGGCATTCAAAGCGTACGCAGTGTCAAACGAGTTGATGTAGACTACACCGTTAACGACAGCCGGAGAAGAATAAACAGAGTTACTAGTCATGAAACTCCATATTTTCTTGCCCGTAGCCGCATCTAAAGCGTATAGGTTCCTGTCGTTTGATCCAACATACAACACGCCATTGACTACAGCAGGAGTGGAATATACAGCGCCTCCAGTCGTAAAATTCCATATTTTGCTTCCTGTTGCAGCATCTAAGGCATACACATTGCGATCATGTGAGCCAAAATAGACGATGCCGTTCGCGACTGTGCAAGAAGACTCTACCGTATCGCCGGTCAAGTAGCTCCATATTTGGGTGCCAGTTGACGCGTTCACTGCATGCACCCTGCGGTCATTTGAGCCAAAATAAGCCATGCCATTTACGACCGCAGGTGACGGGTACTCTATGTACATCTGGGTTGTATAGATCCATAGGGTTTGGTTTGTGAGCGGTCCTGTTGAAGTTGAGTATCCCGTGCGCGCTAGGTCACGATGGAATGTGGGCGACGAATCCCCAGCAGAACCAACAATGGAGTCCACATTAGATTGCTGAACGCCCTGGGGTTGTTGCTGAAAGACTACATAGCCCCAAGATCCAAATGTGGCTGCCAAAATCAGAAGTGTTGTGACGGCGACTTTTTTCTTTGCGTTGCTCGCTTCAAGTCTCACAATTCTGGATGGATAATCCAACCTCATATAAATGTTTTGCCGAGGGCAACATAACAAGTCAGAGTGTTCACCGACAATGCCAAGCTGTTCTGCTCGGCGGTACTGAATGCAATTACGTTCAAACTTGCCTGCTCCCAGAAACACAACAGGAATTGAAGTAGAACCACAAGCGCCCTCAGATAACTCATAAATAGAGGAAATCCCAAACGTGTCTTCCTTCTCGGAATTCCGATTAGGAAAAACCGATACCCATATTTCTGCGCCGCAATCTTTTTATTTGCATTAAAACGTCTTTAACCGTACAGTGCGTGATTTCGCGGAGGCAAAATTAAGTGAGGGATCGCCACCTCAATAGTTGGGATCGTCGGGTACCGACAAATTGCTTTATTTAGGGAACCTTCTGAAATCTCCGTAACCATTAGAAATAAATTCATGAATAGCAATCTTCCACGGGACATGCACAGTCATTTTCCAAAAAGAGAGGAACGTATGAAATGACAGCCACCAAAATATCCGGCGCAGACGCGCTTCTAGAATCCCTTGAACGGCAAGGTGTCAGAGAAGTTTTCGGTCTCTTAGGAGGAGCAATACTTCCAGTATACGATGCCCTTTGTAATCACCCAAAAATCAGGCACATACTCGTCAGACACGAACAGGGCGCGGCACATGCAGCAGACGGCTACGCACGCGCTAGCGGTAGAGCAGGCGTATGTTTTGCCACGAGTGGACCAGGGGCCACTAACCTCATCACAGGAATTGCCAATGCATACATGGACTCATCGCCAGTAGTTGCGGTAACAGGGCAGGTTCCATCACGCGGGGTCAATACGAGCTATGTGATAGGCAGAGATGCTTTCCAGGAAGCGGACATCATAGGCATAACCACGCCGATAACAAAATACAATCACCAGCTCCGCACAGCTGCCGAAATCCCCTTGGCCATGAGTCAAGCTTTCTATGTCGCGTCAACAGGCAGACCTGGACCGGTGCTAATCGATTTCCCAAAAAACGTTCAAACAGAAATCGCGACTGTGGAGTGGAAGGATCGCCTTGACATACGGGGTTATAACCCGACTACCAGCCCCCATCCTCTGCAGATCCGTAAAGCTGTGGAACTGTTGGTTGAAGCTGAACGCCCAGTCATACTGGCAGGAGGCGGCGTCATTAGCGCTAACGCAAGCGATGAACTTATCACAATAGCAGAGCTCTTACTCGCTCCAGTGGCTACAACCTTCATGGGCAAAGGCAGTTTCCCTGAAATCCATCCTCTGAGCATAGGAATAATAGGCATGCATGGTAACCCCCTTGCCAACAAACTGCTTCTCGAAGCTGACATCATGCTGGCTGTCGGCACACGTTTTGGCGATCGAGCAACCGGAAGTACAGACATTTTCTGTCCTGAAGCCAAGAAGATCCACATAGACATAGATGCCGCGGAAATCGGTAAAAACATTGATGTGGACGTGCCAATAGTGGCTGATGCAAAGAAAGCACTGAGCAGCATTTATGAGCGTCTAATCCAGCAAGTCAAGAAAAAGTCAGAGAGCAACTGGCAAAAGCGCATAAGAGAGGCGAGAAGCGAGCTAAACCCATCTGAACAAATCGAGCCAAAGGAGTTTAGACCCAAACCCATCCTTCAAACTTTACGCAAGATCCTTCCAGAGAGTACCATAATTACAACTGAAGTTGGGCAAAACCAAATGTGGAGTGCCCTCTATTTCAAGGCTTTGAAGCCTCGCACTTTCATAAGCAGTGGTGGTTTAGGCACGATGGGGTTCGGCTTCCCAGCGGCAATAGGCGCCAAAGTTGCGTGTCCTGACCGTCACGTGGTGGACATCGCTGGAGACGGCAGTTTCATAATGACCGAGCAGGAACTTGCCTGCAGCGTAACAGAAGATATACCCGTCACAGTCATAGTCCTCAACAACGGCGTCCTAGGCATGGTCGCACAGTGGCAACGCATGTTCTACAAAAAACGGTACATGGCCACCAAACTTGGCACTTCACCAGACATGGTCAAACTCGCAGAGGCATATGGCGCACAAGGCTTCCGTGCCTGCTCTATCTCAGAGTTACAAAAGGCTGTTGGCGAAGCGTTAAAGAGCAAAGTCACCACGGTTATAGATGCCCCAGTTGGTTCTGAAGAAGATGTGGTTCCCATGGTTCCGCCAGGCTGCGGTTTAAGTCAACAGGTAGGTGACTATTAGACATGGAAAACAATCAAAAAAAAGTTGTGATTGCCGCTCTCGTTGAAAACAAACCTGGCGTACTGCACAGCGTCAGCAACATGTTCCGACGTAGGAACTTCAACATAGAAAGCATAACAGTCGGGCATACAGAACAGAAAGGGTTGACCAGAATGACAATAACCGTAAGTGGCGACGAGAAAACGCTTGAACAGGTAACGAAACAGATGAACAAGCTCATAGACGTAGTCAAGGTCAACCAGCTTGAGCCAGAAAGCATAGTCACTCGTGAACTTGCCCTCATTAAAGTGAATGTTCCTGACATAAAGAGCCGCAGCGACATAATCAACTGCGTCGAAGTCTTCCGTGGGCGAGTCGTAGACGTCTCAACAGAATCTCTAATGGTTGAGATTACGGGAACGCCTGACAAGATAGACGCTTTTCTGAATTTGATGAAAACCTACGGCATAGCTGAGCTCGCCAGAACCGGTCTCACTGCCCTGTCCCGCGGCGTCAAATCCCTCAAAGCCGATGAATAAAACTTCCACATTGGAAACACTGACTCTTCGACTTCCTAGCCAAATAGTCCCCAGCCCAAAATGTGATGCCGGAATGAACATAACTGAAAAGCTCTTAGCCAACGCCTCAGGCAAAAAACGCGTCATACCGGGCGAAATAATTGACGCAAACGTAGATGTCATTATGGTTCACGATCTGACAGGCCCATTGGCTGTCGAAGCATTCAAACGGATAGGTGTATCTCGTGTTTGGGACAACAGCAAAATAGTGATAATTCTGGATCACCAAGTTCCAGCCGAGTCCATCAAGGCAGCAGAACTTCACAAAATGCTCAGGGCTTTCTCTAAAGAAAACAACATCCGCTTGTATGATGTGGGGAGGGGTGGAATCTGCCATCAAGTAATGCCTGAAAAAGGACACGTGCTGCCAGGCAAGATCATAGTAGGCGCAGACTCGCACACTTGCACCTATGGTGCTTTTGGCGCCTTTGCGACTGGTATTGGCTCAACTGAGGCAGCAGCGGTTTTCGCGACTGGAAAAATATGGCTGAAAGTGCCGGAGACCATAAAAATTGTCGTTAATGGCAAGTTCAAGAAGTTCACCACACCCAAGGATCTAATCCTTTCGATAATTGGGCAGATTGGCACTGACGGGGCAACTTACAAAGCGATAGAGTTCGCTGGTCCAACTTTGAAAGCAATGAGTATGTCAGGCAGGATGACACTCTGCAACATGTCTGTTGAAATGGGTGCAAAGAACGGAATCGTTGAACCAGACGAAACCACAGAGATGTTCATTCGTGGAAGAACTACCAAACCGTATGTATGCTTCAGTAGCGATGTTGACGCGCCATATGAAGAGACAATAGAGCTTGATGTTTCCAGTTTGAAACCCTGTGTTGCTTGTCCTCCATCGGTTGACAACATCAAGCCCGTTTCTGAATTGCGTACTATTTCAGTTGACCAAGCGTTCATTGGCTCGTGCACAAACGGTAGAATCGAAGATCTGCGGCTGGCGGCGGAAATTCTGAAAGGCAAAACCGTCAAAGAAGAGGTCCGTGTACTGGTGATTCCTGCATCTCAAGAAGTCTACAAACAGGCAGTTAGAGAAGGCTTAATGGAAATATTCACAGAAGCAGGTGCCATAGTGTGTGGTTCAGCCTGCGGTCCCTGCTTGGGCGGACACATAGGCTTGCTTGCTCCAGGCGAAACATGCATTAGCACTTCAAACCGCAACTTCATCGGAAGAATGGGAAGCCCCCAGGCTGACGTCTATTTGGCATCGCCAGCAACTGTGGCTGCTTCTGCAATTACTGGCAGAATAACTGCTCCTGATGAGCTGGAGGCTTCAAGATGATCGTTTCAGGAATTGCCATGAAATTCGGTAACAACATCGACACAGATGTCATTTTGCCAGGAAAGTATCTTGTACTAGTTAGCCCTATCGAGTTGGCAAAGCATGCCATGGAAGGACTGGATCCATCTTTTCCTCAGAAAGCAGAAAAGGGAATCGTGCTGGTCGGAGGTAGGAACTTTGGCTGTGGCTCCAGCAGGGAGCAGGCGCCTTTGGCTCTGAAATATGCAGGAGTAAAGTGCGTTGTTGCCGAGTCGTTTGCGCGGATTTTCTTCCGCAACGCCATAAACATTGGCTTGCCAGTCATCGAGTGCAGTGGCATTTCGGCGGTCGTGGATTCGGGCGATGAGGTTGTGGTTGACTTCGATTCAGGCGAGATACGCAATATATATAAGGGCAAGGCTCTTTTCGGAGTGAAACTGCCCTCATTCATTCAAGAAATACTTGCTGATGGCGGGTTAATCGAAAACTTGCAAAAGAGAATGAAAAAGAAATGAATGAATACAAAATATCATTGGTTCCGGGTGACGGTATAGGTCCAGAATTGACAGAAGCAACCCTCATCGTATTGAAAGCTACCCAAGCTAAGTTCGGTTTGCAACTTGAGATCATTGAAGCCGAGGCAGGAGACGTAACATATCAGAAAAGAGGAGTCGCTCTGCCCAATGACACAGTTGAAAAAATCAAGTGTTCCCATGCATGTTTGAAGGGTCCTGTTGGAGAAACTGCGGCCGATGTAATCGTCAAACTGAGGTTAATGTTTGATCTATATGCCAACCTGCGCCCCATAAAATCCTATCCCAACACTGCCTCAGTGAGATCTGACATAGACATGCTCTTTGTGAGAGAGAACACAGAAGATCTCTACAAAGGTTTGGAGTTCTCGCTCGGCGACACAGCAGTTGCTTTGCGGGTAATCAGCCGAAAAAACACTGAACGCATAGCCAGAAAAGGCTTTGAGCTGGCAAGAAGACGAAACGGTAAGAGAAAAGTCACTGCGATCCATAAAGCCAACGTAATGCGCATAACAGACGGCTTGTTCTCAAGCGTCTGTCGGGAAGTGGCAAAGCAGTATCCTGACATTGCGTTCAACGAATTGTACGTTGATGCAGCATCGATGCGCCTGATAAAAGAACCACAAGAGTTTGACGTCCTTGTCACTCCGAATTTGTTTGGCGACATACTCTCAGACGAAGCAGCACAACTCGTTGGTGGACTGGGAATGGCTCCGGGGGCTAACATAGGCGACAACTTTGCCCTTTTTGAGCCTATTCACGGCTCGGCACCAAATAGGGCAGGAAAACAGACAGCCAATCCCCTTTCGATGATACTGGCGAGCAAGCTCATGCTTGATTGGCTAGGCGAACGTTACAAAGACCAAAAATGCTTGAATGCAGCATCCGTCATAGAAACCAGCGTAGTTCAAACTCTGAGGGGTGGACCAACGGTTCCAGATTGCGGTGGAAGAGCAACCACGAGGGGCATGGCCGAAGCCATCGCTACAGCTGTAACAAAGACAATAGGCTGAATTGACTGATGAGCTTGAAGCCAAATCAGATTCGGATTTTTGATACCACCCTGCGGGATGGTGAGCAAAGCCCAGGTGTCTCTCTAACCTTTGAAGACAAAATCGAGATTGCACGGCAACTGAACTTGCTGGGCGTTGACTCGATAGAAGCTGGATTCCCAGCATCTTCAGAGGGGGAGAAAAGAGTAGTAAAAGAAATTGCTAAAGCAGGATTCAAAACCGAAATATGCGCTCTATCACGCGCAAATAGAAGCGACATCGATGCTGCATTGGAATGCGGCGTCAACGCGATTCATGTTTTTATTCCAACCTCGTCAGTCCAGATGAAATACGCGGTGAACATGACACCTGAACAAGTGCTCTCTGCAGCATCAGATTCAATTGAATACGTTAAGAAGCATGGTTTGGTCTGCGAGTTTTCCCCAATGGACGCCACGCGGACCAAACCTGCATTTTTGGCAAAGGTGTGCGAAGCTGCTGAGAAGGCGGGAATGGACAGGGTTAACGTTCCAGATACAGTGGGCATTATGATACCGCGCACCATGTATAAACTAATAGAGGATCTGCGAAGAGTAGTGAAGGTGCCAATAAGCGTACATTGTCATGACGATTTCGGTATGGCTGTTGCAAATTCCCTCAGTGCAGTTGAAGCAGGGGCTTCTCAAGTGCACGCAACAATCAACGGACTGGGCGAAAGAGCTGGAAATGCTTCTCTAGAGGAGATCGTCATGGCACTTCATATGATCTACAAGTTGAAGACACGGGTGAACACTCGATTGCTTTATGGCACTTCCCGACTGGTCTCCACACTGACTGGCATTCAAGTCCAGCCTAACAAGGCTATCGTGGGAGAAAACGCCTTCGCTCACGAATCAGGAATTCACACTAGAGGAGTAACAGTCAAACCTTTGACCTTTGAACCGATAAAACCTGAGCTGGTGGGTCGAACTCGGAAACTCGTTGCTGGAAAACTTGCGGGAACTCGGGGTATAAAAGCCGGGTTGGAAGAAATTGGAATACGCCCAGCAGATGACCAATTGAGGGAAATAGTGCAAAGAGTTAAAGATCTGGGCGACAAGGGCAAAATGGTCACTGACGCAGATCTGTTGGCACTGACTTCTGCGGTAATGGGCGAGGTAATTGGAGGGGAGAGAATCGTAGATCTGTGTGACTTAGCAGTTGTTACTGGAATCAAAGTTATTCCAACGGCGTCCGTTAGACTGATCCTCGACGGAAAAGAGCACATCGCGGCAGAAACAGGAGTAGGACCAGTAGATGCTGTGCTGAAGGCTATACAGAAACTCACCCACAGCCTCGAAAAAATCAAATTGAAGGAGTATAGACTAGAAGCTATAACAGGCGGGTCAAACGCCGTTGCCGAAGTCATAATAAAAGTTGAAGACGAAAAAGGCAAAATTGTATCGGCTCGCGCAGCGAGAGAGGACATCGTTATGGCCAGCGTCGAAGCAATGATAAATGGCATAAACAAGTGCTTGCTAGAGAACAGAAAGCAGGGAACGAAGTGAGAATATCCTTCCAAGGTGAACACGGTGCCTACAGCGAGCAAGCAGTCCACTCTTTTTTCGGTACATCTGTAGACGTGAAGCCGTGCAGGGACTTCAAGGACGTATTCGAAAAGGTGGAAAGGCAGGAAACAAGCTACGGCGTCGTGGCAATAGAGAATTCTCTGGAAGGCATAGTGAATCAAACGTACGATTTGTTTCTGAGATACGACCTTAAGGTTCGGGGTGAAGTAATCGTTAAGATTGATCACTGCCTCATTGCGAACCCGGACACCAGCTTGGATGAAGTTGAAGCAGTGTATTCTCATCCTCAGGCGCTTGCTCAGTGTCGCATTTTCTTGGAGAAGTTTGGGCGCGAACTCATCCCTACGTATGATACTGCTGGGAGCGTGAAATTGCTTAAGGAAAAGGGGTTGAAAAACGCAGCAGCGGTTGCAGGTCAGAGAGCTGCAGAGCTCTATGGCATGAAAATCTTTGCTGAAGATATTGCTGATAATCCCGAAAACTACACGCGTTTTTTCGTGCTATCCAAAGAGGATTCAGCTTTGACAGGAGATGACAAAACATCAATAATTTTTTCTGCAGCTCACCAGCCTGGCTCGCTGTACCATGCTCTTGGCGAATTCGCCAAGCGAGACATAAACCTGATGAAGATTGAGTCTCGACCCACGAAAAAGACGCCTTGGGAGTATAACTTCTATTTAGACTTCGAAGGGCATAGAAGCGAAAAACGTTGTGCGGAAGCCCTGAGAGCATTGGAGAAATATGCGGTGTTTGTGAAGGTATTGGGTTCGTATCCGAAAGCCGTTTGTCCCTCAGGTTTCGGTTGCCTCTAGCATTCTGTACATTAAGCCGTATGATTCAGCATAATCCTTATCCATTTTTGTCAGCCTTGTTTTCAGCCATTCCATCCGCTCAATTATAGCTGCCGAGTCTTTCTGTCTCACCAGTTTAAGCCATCCTTTGGCTTTCTCGATGAACAAACTTTCCATTTTTTCCAACTCGGGCAGGCTGGTCTGCAGGCTTGCGTACAAGTCTGGGGTCTCTAGAGCTGTGGCTTCCGCCAAGGTGAGCAGCATTCGATAGGTGGTGCCAGCCACTCTCTTGGTCTCGGCATAGTTCTGCTGCTCAAGTAGAGTGTCACAAGCGACCAACCCGACAAAATGTGGGAGTCCCAACACAACAGCCATCAGATCGTCGTGCTTTTCTGGTGACATGAGAAAAACATGTGCTTGACGTGCTTCGAGCCAGCCCTTGAACTCAAGGGCGAACCTCTCTTCCTCAGCGTTTGTTGGTGTGAGCACAAATGTTTTGTGTTTGATACCGCCGCTTCCTGGACCAAAGACTGGGTGCATTCCCAAAACCAAGCCGCGCTTCAAGTTTTGGTTCATGGTTTTTACTGGCGCTGCTTTGATTGAGCAGATGTCCATAACCACCTGGCCCTTACGTATGCTCGGCGCAATCTTTTTAACGACATCTTCAAAAGCGTTTATTGAAACAGCGATCAGTACTCTATCGGCATTTTCAACGGCGCCAACAAAGTCTTTTGTCTCAACGTTCAACTCCTTTTTCAGCATGTCCAGCTTTTGTTTGTTTCTGTCTGCGACAACAACCGAGTAGCCTTCTTGCATGAAGAACTTTGCAAACCATGTGCCCATCTTTCCAGCGCCGAGAATTGCTATTTTCATTCCAGCACCTCGCAGATCTTCTCTAAACCTGTCATAATTTCTTGCCTTGGAGCAGTCAGCGATATGCGAAAGTGCTCTCTATGGTCGCCAAACGATGTTCCTGGTGCAACTGCAACACCATTGTCTAGGAGGTTCAGGGTGAATTTTTCCGAATCCAATCTGCGCTTTCTTGGGAAAACGTAGAAGGGAGCCTCAGGTTCGGTGAATTCAAATCCTGCTGAGGAAAGCATTTTGGACGCCATTCTCGCTCTCTCTTGGTATTCTTCCTTGATCTTTGTTGCGAGCTCCTTTTGTAGTTCTAATCCTTTCAACGCGGCTTCTTGGATAAATACTGGCACGTTGTTAACTGTAATCTGGTTCAGTCGTATTATGCGGTCAATAAGTTCTTTGTTCGCTATGACATAGCCAATTCTCCACCCCGTCATGGTGAAAGTCTTTGAGAACCCTGTGGTCACAATGTGGTTTGACCCATAGTCGAGGATGCTTTTTGTTTTGACAAAGGCTATCGTACCGTAGACTTCGTCCGACAGAATTGTGATGCCTTTTTCATTTGCAAGTTCAACAATTCTGTATAGGGTTCCTTCGTCAATGACTTTGCTCGTCGGATTGTTCGGATTGTTTAATATTATCATACGCGTATCTTTGTCGATCAAACTCTCCAGTTTTTCTATATCTATCTTCCAGCTTGTTTCGAGCTCAGTTTTCAGTAGTTTGGTTTGTGCTCCGAGCGATTTGCAAATCAACTCGTATGCCGTCCAGTAAGGAGTCGGGATGATGACGTTTCCTCCCTGTTTCAGTGTCAAGTACATCGTGGAAAACACTCCCCATTTGGAGCCTGGCGTGATGACAATATTGTCTGCTGTGACACCATGAAATTCAGCTAGTTTTCGTCTGAGGTTTAGTTCACCGTATGACGAAGAATACTTTGTTTTTCCTCGTTTCATTGCGTCATAAGCTGCCTCGATTATTTCGATTGGAGTTGCTAGGTCTGGGTCGCCTAGGTTTAGTCTGATTATTTTTTTTCCAGCACTTTCTAGTCTCAGGGCTTTCTCATTGATCTCATAAAGCATCAACGATCCCTCATTCAATTTTTTCTTTTACTTCTTGAACGAGCTTGCACATATTAACAATTTGGTGATAGACTTCCTCCACGCGGTCAGCGTCCAGCCCAAAATCGCCTGCCTTGTCTCTGGTCTTGGCGTAAACTTCGTATTCTCTGTTCGGATCTGCGATAGGCATCCCCTGTTCATTCTTTAGTAAACCGATGGACCTGCAGATCTCGACTCTTTCGCCTAGAAGCCGAAGAATGTGTTCGTCTATCTCGTCTATTCTCTTCCTGAGTTTCTGTATGTCTTCCACTTCAGCCATGCTCCTTTCTCAGAACTCTTTCTATTAGACCAGTACGTATCATGTGATCTGCCAGTGTTATTGCCAAAGCTGATTCAACCACTGGAACCGCTTTCGGAACAATGCACGGGTCGTGTCTGCCTTTCACGCTAAGCGAGGCATTTTCAGTCGTCTTCATATTCACAGTTTGTTGCTTTTTTGCGATCGACGGCGTAGGCTTCACCGCTACACGCGCAATTATGGGCATCCCTGTTGTGATTCCCCCTAAAACCCCGCCGGCGTTGTTTGTTAGAGTTGAAACTTTCCCTTCGCGCGCTTGAAAGGGATCGTTGTTCTCTGAGCCTTTCAGCTCAGCGGCCCTGAAACCTGCTCCGAATTCCACACCTTTCACTGCAGGCATAGAAAAGACTGCTTTAGCAATATCCGCGTCCAATCCGTCAAAAACTGGTTCGCCTAGTCCTGCAGGAACATTCGTGATGAGGGCTTCGATTATTCCTCCGAGACTGTCTCCTTCCTTGCGGGCTTCAACTATAGCCGCTTCCATCTTTTCTGCGCAAGCCGGATCTGGGCATCTAACAGAGTTCTCGTAACGTCTCCTTATTTCGTCTCGGGTGACCTGCCGTTCCAATTTCACTTTCCCAATCGACGTGGTGTAGGCAAGCACATCCACATCATGTTTTCGGAGTAGCCTCTTTGCCACCGCACCAGCCATAACCAACGCTACCGTGACTCTTCCTGAGGATCTTCCGCCTCCACGGAAGTCGCCGAAGCCTCCGTATTTGATCCATGAAGTGTAGTCGGCGTGGCCTGGTCTGGGCAAGTCTTTGATGGCTTCATAGTCGCTGGAGTTTATTTCCTTGTTTTCTACCATCATGCAGATTGGTGCCCCAGTTGTGAAGCCGTTGAAGACTCCTGAAAGGATCTGAACAATGTCTTTCTCTATTCTTCCCGAAACGATCGCCGGTTGTGAAGGTATTCTATTGTCCAACTCTGGTTGGATGTCTCCTTCTGAAAGAGGAAGTCCGGCGGGACAGCCGTCTATGATTACGCCCACTATTTTTCCATGACTTTCGCCAAATGAGGTTACTATGAACTCTTTACCAATCGAATTTCCCGCCAACCAAATTTCCTCCTAAACTATGTAAGTCATTGAAGAACCCGGGATAAGACTTTTTCACACATTCCGCATTATGGATCATGGTTTCGCCTTCTGCGCCTATGGCGGCAACTGCGCAGGCCATGGCTATTCGGTGGTCATTGTGCGGATCAATGGCAGCACCACGCAATTTGCATGGGCCTTCCACTGTCAGCCCATCATTATTTACGGTAATGTCTGCGCCCATCTTTCTCAGTTCCAAATTAAGCGAGTCAAGTCTGTCGGATTCTTTCAGTCTAAGTCGTCCGGCACCAGTTATTTTCGAGATACCTTTTGCGTAGCAGGCGAGCACAGTGCAAATGGGCACGAGGTCGGGTGTGTCTTTTGCGTCCAGCTCTGTGGCATCCAATGGTTCTCCATTTCCCCTGATTTCAATCTTGTTTTCGCGGATTTTCCCTTTGGCTCCCATTCTCTCGAGTATCCCAATTATGGCTTTGTCCCCCTGTGGAAGCGAGCAATCAAGATTGGCAACTGTTATGTTTGATTTGGTTATGGCTGCTGCTGAAAGGAGAAATGAGGCTGATGAGAAATCCCCGGGTACAAAATGATTACAGTTGTTGTACTTCTGATCTGAAGGTATGTGAATCTTTCTCAAGGCTTCTGAATAGTTGATTTCGATGCCATGTTTTTTGAGGACTTCATGGGTCATTTGAACGTAGCCTTTGGATTCAAGTGGCGTTGTCACGGTTATTTCTGTGTCTTCTCGGGCTAGAGGGCAGGCAAGCATGAGTCCAGAAATAAACTGGGAGCTTATGTCGCCGCGGATGCTCGTTTTGCCGCCTGTTATCCCCCCTCCTTTAACTGTGATAAATGATTTGCTGCTGGTCTTGTCCGACGAGGTTTTGACGCCGAGTTGTCTGAGGCTTTGAAGCAATGGTTTAATGGGTCTTCGTTCCAGAGCCTTCCCCAAGAGGAAGGCTGTTGGTTCGGCTGCGAGCGCCGCGATTGGGATCATAAAGCGTAATGTGGCGCCGGATTCCCCGCAATCAATCGGTTTTTTTGTCCCTTTTGGAGAAGTGCCCCGTATAATCCAAGATCCCTTTTCTACGTCAATCTTGGCGCCTATTGCCTTTACTGCTCGCATCGTCGCCTCGGTATCGTCAGAAATCAATGGCCCAGAGATTCTAGATATGCCCAGAGAAAGCGATGAGGCTATGAGCATTCTCTGTGTATAGGACTTCGAAGGCGGTGCGAAAAGTTCCCCGCTCAGGGCTCCAGTCTTTTTTATGATAACATCGATCATGTTCTAGGTTACGACCATTGCTTTTTGGCTATTGAAATGCGTCTGAAGAATTTCCCCTTCGTGGGCTTGCATTGCGGTTCTTGCTACGTCTAGTTTCGTGTCAGGAACTATCACAGTCACTGCAGGTCCTTTTCCGCAGAGTCCCGCTGCCAATGCACCTGCTGCTAACGCGTGCTCCGCGACCGAGTTGTCATAGCCTAAGGCCGAAGAATATGCGGCGCCGTTCTGTGTCAAAGCTGTCCAGAGGTTGCCGCTCTGTGCCTCTTGAAAAGCGGTTTTGACAATAGATTTGGTCTTAGTTAGTTTGCTTATGTCCGTGTCTCCAGTGTACGCTTTTTTTGTTGGTACATACAGCAAAACCGTTAAGCCCTTTGGAAGTGGGAAGCGTTTAAGAATCTTTCGTGTTGAGTTGTCTGTCACTACTACGCCGCCAAAATAGGAAGCGCAGGCATCGTCAAAAGCACCCGTTACCGTGACTTTAGCATCGAAAGCCGCGTTCACTCCAAGATTTATGACTGACAAATCGTCAAGTTCCTTGGCTAATGCCGCCACTGTTCCGAGGGCTATCGCGTTTGCTGCTGCGCTACTGCTTTTGAGTCCTCTAGCGATGGGTATGTTTGATGAGGTTATGACCTTGGCGCCAAACTGTTTTTCAACGCCAAAATGTTGGAAGACTGCAGCGACGGTTTTTTCAATAAGTGTTGTTTTCTCTTCTGGATCTGAAGCGATTGTTCCGGTGATGATGGAAGCTTCATCTGTTAGTTTCACTTCTGCTTTTGTCCATAAATCTATACCAAAAGCGGCTCCTTTGCCCAGAGCAATTGCGTTTACAATGGTTGCTGCTCCGTGAGCTATGGCTTGGGCTCTTCCGCTCAAACTGCACCGCCTCTGGTTGAAAGCTTGTTCAAGAGAGCATTTCTCATCACATCTAGTGGTGCTTTACACTGTGTCCAGATTTCGAACGAGGCTGCACCCTGATGGAGCAGCATTTCTGCTCCTGTTGTGACTTTGGCTCCAACTGCTTTTGCATCCAGAATTAGCTTGGTTTCATTGGGCTTATAGACAATGTCCATAACGTGCAGGTTCGTTCTGAGCCAGGACGGCTGAATCAAGCTTCCAAAAACGTTTGGTGCCATGCCTACTGACGTGGCGTTGATGAGTATGTCTGAGTTGTAAAGTTCCGCCTGGATCCTTTTTGGCGAAAGTTCATCGCCGACCACTTTTCTTCCGAATGGCTCCAAAATGCTGGCTAGTTCTCGTGCTTTCATGACATCTCGGTTCAGAATGCAGACTTCGTCAACCTCTTTTACTAAAGTGAACGCAATTGCTTTGGCTGCGCCGCCTGCTCCGAGCAAAAGCACCTTTTTTCCTGCTAGGTCGACACCATTATTTCTCAGTGCTTTTGCCGCTCCTATACCGTCTGTGCTGAATGCTCTCAGTCTTCCGCGTTGGTTGAGTATCGTGTTTGCTGACCGGAGGAATTTTACTGTTGCATCTGCCTCGTCAATGAACTCGGTTACGGCGTGCTTGTGAGGCATCGTGACGTTTAGCCCGCGGATACCCAGCACGCGGACTCCTTGGAGAGCTTTCTCTACTTCGTCGGGTGTGACTCTGAAAGCGAGAAATACATAGTCAAGTTTCAAATGTTCGAAGGCTGCGTTGTGCATTGCTGGGCTCAGCGTGTGTTCTATTGGGTCGCCTATCACTGCGAAGACTTCGGTTCTTCCCGATATGGTCATTCTTAGATCCCTATGAGTTTGTAGGCGCTTTTCATTTCTTGGACGGTCATCTGTCCCGTGGCTGTTTCGCTTCCGCTTTCGAGCGCGGCGAATGTGAATGCGCACCCGAAGAGTGGCGACAAAAGCCTAGAAGTTTTGCCAGCTTCACCCATGGCGAAGCAAACAATGCTGTGTTTCTTGCTGGCTACAGAGCAGAAATCCAGCAAGGTCAAATTATCTTCAAATTTTCCAGCTGTTGGAATAATCTTGCATACCTCTGCGCCAGAGGCAATTTCGCGTTCGAACACGTTGTTTAGCTCCTTTTGCTTCAGCATTCCTTCATGGTTGTGAAATGAGACGATTGGTTTTGCTCCGAGTTCGCGGATTTGGGCTGTGAACTCCTTTAGGTTGGTGGTTGACAATTCGATGTCTACATAGTTGAAACCGGCTTTTGCGGCTGTGAGTAAGATTTGTTTTTGTTCCGTTTCAGTTCCTTTGAAGTTACCGTGGTTACTCAGGAGTCTGTTTGTGGTTATTTTGATGGTTTTTCCGTATGAAGCAAGATCTTTGAGTCTGTCATGCTTGGCAAGCTTGTCCAATCTCACTTCGATGAGGTCTGCTTCAGCTACTTCTGCTTTCTCCATCAATTGCAACGCTTCTGTTGATGTTTTCGGAAGAAGAGAAACGCAGACTTTCGGTTTCAACGTTCGATCACCGTTTCTTCAGGCACTGAGACGCCGAAGTGTCTTCCTCCAAGCGCGGCCACATGAACGAGGACTTCGTCGCCTGTTTTCAGTTCTGTCACTGGTTTCGATCCTGTCGGCGTCACGAGTCGTATTGTCTCGGCGTTCTGAAGTATCGTTTTCAGGGTCTTGTCTTCTGATTCTGCTTCGATCAAGATGAGGGGTCGGAACTCGATTTTTGCCCTACCGACATTTGTTGTTCGGACATTTCCGTTTCTGTCAACAATCAACACCTGGTCGCCTGATTTCAGCTCGGATAAGTATCGGGTTTTTTCAAGTGTTGCGAGGGTATACAGAGACAATGAGCCTGCGTTGACTCTGAATGGGCGCGTCTGGACGTAGGGGTTCTCGCTGACTTCGGCTTCAACTAAAAAAAGTCCTGCTGATTGTACTCCAACGAGGATCCCCTCGCTTGGAGACATCAAGTCGCAGGTGTCAACGCAGACTCTGGCTCCTGTGCCTATTTGTTTTACCGCTGATATTCTTGCTTTGATTATTTTGACTTTGGCTGTTTCTTGTTTTATTAACGTCACTGTTTTTCTGACTTCGTCAAGATTGCTGGTTCTGAGCAGGACTCCATCGGTTCCGAGCTCCAATGTTTTTAATACAAGTTGTGCATCTTCTGCAGAGCTCACTTCCGCAACGAGTTTGCTCTTCCCGCGTGTTTGGGCGATCAAATTCTCCAGTGGAATTATCCGCCAGTCTCTGCAGTCTATGATAATATAATCTGCCCCTTGTTCCGCTGCTTCGACAGCTTTGTTTTCGTCTTCTTTGCTGGTGATTTCTATGCTCAGGGCAACTCGTTTGTTTTCGCGTTGTAGTGAGGCGATTCGTTTCTTGTCGGAAACATTGATCAAAACAATTTCGAGGTTGTCTTGCTGTCTCTTTGCGACTTCGCCTTCGAGCAATATTGCGTTTGCTTTGACCGCTATTTCCAATAGGCTCTTTTTCATTTCAGGAGGTAATGTTTCAGGAATTTGTATCCAGAGTTCCTTCACCTTGTGTCACCGAGGATCTTCATTGCTTGCTCCACTGTAGCGTTGCCATGAACAGTAGCTACCAGTGCCTTGACCATCAGGGTTGGGTTCTTGTGTTGGAAAACGTTTCTGCCGATAGAGAGCCCTGCGCAACCTGCTTCTAGCGAGTCATGAACCATCTGGAGTATCTGCAGCGGAGTTTCTGATTTGGGTCCACCGGCTATGACAAGCGGAACGGGGCATGCTTCCACGACTTTTGCGAAGGATTCGGTGGAGCCTGTGTAGTTAGTTTTTATTATGTCTGCTCCGAGCTCTGCTCCTATTCTTGCAGCATGAGCGACCGCGTCGCTTGCGTGTTCGTTGGCAATTTTTGGTCCACGAGGATACATCATTGCCAGCAGTGGCATACCCATGAGGTCGCATTCATCGGCGACTCTGCCGAGTTTTACTATCATTTTGTCCTCGTCGGCTGCGCCAACATTCACGTGGACTGAGACAGCGTCTGCTCCCAAGCGGATTGCCTCCATTACGTTGCATACTTGAACTTTGTTTTGGGAGTTTGGGCTAAGATTTGAGATGGCGGAAAGGTGTACGATGAGTCCAAGGTTTGCAACTTCGACGCGTTTAGCTATTCCTTTGTGGAGTACTATAGCGTCTGCTCCCCCTGCGGTTAGCTGGGTGATTATTTCTTGCATGTTCTCTATTCCCTTCAATGGTCCGCTGCTGACGCCATGGTCTATGGGGATTATGACTGCGCGACTGTCTCCTTTGAGGATTCTTTCTAGTCGTCTCTTCTTTCCTATGTTCATTCCTTTTCTCTCCTTAGTGCGTTCTTGATTAGGTTAAGAGCGTTTTCTCGCTCGTTCCAATCTACAAAAACCATTATGCTTGAGGTTATTGTGAGGATGCCGCTGATGTTTATGCTGTTTACCCGAAGGGTTTCGCTTATTCTCCCGATTATGCCATGTGTTTCTTCTAGGCCTATGCCGCTGATCTTCAGAAAAACCAAGTTCCTCTTGACAGCCATTGCTTTCAGTTCAGGGGTATTGATTACCTTCTTGTGAATTTGGTTAAGGAGTTGGTCGATGTTTTTCTCTTCAGAAACATATAGAATGGTGGAGTTTGTGTTCATGCTCATGCCAAGCAGAGTTGTGTTCGCCTTGGCTTCTTCTATTATTCCTCGGACAACATCCGATTTCTCTGATATTCGGTGCCCGAGTATGGTTATCTCTGTTGCGGGTGAGGGGTGGGCTGTCTCCACTCCCAGTTCGGTTGCGAGAGCGCCGGTGACTATTGTTCCTTCGCTCCTTAGGTCGCCGTGGGCGTGATTGATTACGCGGACGTTAATGTTTTTAGGTTTGTATTTGAGGGCTTTGGCATGAATGAACTTCGCACCCGAGTCAGCTAGTCCAACCAGTGTGTTTACGTCGATCTCAGGGATTTTCTTGGGATTAGTTACGACTTTTGGATCGCCAGACATTATACCCTCGGCATCAGTAACTAAGATGATTTCATCGGCTCTGATGGATTCTGCAAGTATGAATGCGGTGGTGTCGCTTCCTCCGCGTCCAAGGGTGGTCACTTTGCCTTCTGAGGTTTTGCCGACAAAACCTGCAATAACTGGGATTGTGCCTTTCTCGACGAATGGTACCACATGTTGACCTATTCGCTGTGTACATTCGTTCAGCAGTGGATTGGCATTGGAGAATGCATTATCTGTTATTATTGGCCAGTCATCGTCGAGGGGGTCGAAGTAGCGGCTTTCGGCTCCGTTTGTGCGTAGGGCTGCGCTGAATATCCGAATGCTTGTGCGTTCGCCCATACTGAGTATGTCGTCCAAATCATGCTTCTGTAGCTTGCCGTTTGATGTGTTCTTCGCTGTACTCATCAAGAAATCCGTGGTCTTTCCCATTGCTGAAACAACAACAGCGATTTTCGTTCCTTTCTTTGCTTCGCTGACTACTGCAGCCACTGCCTTTCCCAAGCGTTCGTGATCAGCAAGGCTAGAGCCACCAAACTTTACAACGATTTTTTTCCCAGTTTTCGAATTTCCCATTATTCAACAATCCTTGCACCCAGAACCACAACAAAATCTCCAGTTTGTTCCGGGCTCAGTTAAAATAATAATAAAAGTAATAGCCGAAGCTAGAGAACTGCATCGAAAATTTCTTTTCTTGAAGCAGATTAGCCATGTTAGCTCCGAACCTGCTGATACGAACGTTGCTCCGAAAATAAAAGCATTTCGGAGTCTTGCTTAGTAATTGGCTGCTTTTCGCTCTGTGAGGCTGTGGTTTTCGCGCGCTGTCTTTGGTTTCAGCGTTCTTCGTTTTTCACAAAAGTGTCCAAAAGGGTAAAAGCCATTTTTCAGTTCTACTCTTCCGAAGGTCTGACTTTAATGATTTGTGGGATTCTGCCCGAGGTTCCAACTGATCCTTTGTAAAGAATTAGAACACCTTTCAAACCCTGTATTAATTTTGCTTTTTTGATTCCGTTTTGAATGGCTTCCTCGCGGTCTTCACCTTTGACTACATTTCCAACTGCTGTTGCTGCAGCATCTGCCAGTCCTGCTTCAGCACAGAATACGGTGACTGCCTCTGCGTCGCCAAAACTTAGAGCATGGCTGAATCTGCCTGAGCTTGTCGCCACGCCTGCGGGGAATTCTGTAAGCCTGAAACCGACGCGTTTTGATAGTGGCTCTTCACCAGCTGCAAGAGCAACATCGAGGGGTTCGTTTGAAATAGCGGAGATCTCTCCTCCGTTTTCTACGACCGCAATATTACAACCTTCCAACTTCATGTCTTGCACTGCCATGTCGGCTATAACTCCTGCAACTGCAGCCATGGGTCCAACGCCTGCTTTTTCTGCTGCTTCAGCCATGAACTTCGCAACCAGCGGCTTTGTTGGTATCTGCACTGGTTCCAATGAATGGAGGAATTTCGGTTTTGTTCTGACGTAGTTCTCGAGTTGTTTTCTATTCAGCTCAATGGATTCTATTGCGATTTTTATCGCCTGTTCGTTGTCCGTGATCACTGTACAGATGGCTTCTCTAATCGGGAAAGTGCGTTTGAAAAGGTTCTTCATGGGGTCTTATTTTTCCGCCACTTTAGCTTGACTTCCGCTCTTCTGGAGCGTGTCCATTTGCTTCACTGATCTGATTGCCCTCGCGGGGCATGCATCAACACAGGCGCTGCATGTGCTGCCCACACATTTTTCCCTGTTGAAGATTACAGTGCCCTCTTTGTCCATGGTTATCGCTTCAATTGGACACAGTGTGATGCATATTCCACAGTTGAAGCATTGGTCAGTGTCGACTTCTACCAGCCTCGGGATTGAGACTTCGACGCCTTTCTGCCTGAAAGCTTTGATTACTTTGTCCATAGATTCGTCTGGGATTTCTGCGAGGACTTCGCCGCCTTTTGAGTTCACGTGAGCAGTGATTATGTTAACTGGGACCTTCAGTTCCAAGATTATGTGGGATGTGATTGGTTGTTCAACGAGTTCTTCGCTGAATCTTAGAAGGATTCTCACCATTTGTATTCCCTTCCCAGCAGTTTTGCTACGTCTTCAGCTGTGATTATGCCTAGAACCTTCTGTTCAACGTCTATGACTGGCAGCGCGCTTATGTTGTGTCTTGCCATCCGTTTTGCAGCAGTCTCTAGTGCTTCTTCTGGCTTGGCTGTGAATACTCGTCTTGTGACGATTTCTCCCAGTGTGTTCTTGCCTTGAGCCATAGCACGGGTTATATCCCAGGAGGTGACGATTCCTCCGAGTTTTCCACTTTCGCTGACCATTACTATATGGTTCACTGAACGTGTTACGATGCGTTCTGCTATGTCCTTGACAGACTCGTTTTCTTTGCATGTTACTGCTATGTGCATGACGCTCGCTACGAATTGTGCTGCTTCGGTTTCTCTCATTGGTTTGAATACGCTGTCTAGTGGTAACTGTTCAACGGGTATTGTTAGTAGGAATGTTTTTTCTTCTATCCATTTTTTCAGTGTGAATGAAATCTTTCTGGCAGTTTTTAGGCTGGATAGCGAGTTGGTCTTGACTTTCTTGCCGTCCACAGTTATTGAGCCAGACTTCAGTTCCTTGTAGCTTATTTTGCCAAGCTTGGGGCGGTCTCTTCGTGCCACTCCGTAGTCGACGATGTTTGTGAATATTTCTTCGTCCTTTATGGCGGTTTTCTTAGCCAGACCTATGTTCAAGATTGGAATTGGAATGCCGATTCCGACGTATAGGGAGGTCCCGTAACGCGTGAATGTTGCGCCTTGCAAGAACTCAGGGTTCATGTTCTTTGCGTTTCCTTTCACCATCAGCGTTCCGTTTTGGGTTTTGGGCTCATGCTGCGTTCCTTCGCCGATTACGTAGCCTTGTGTGCCGCCGAGGAAGATTCTTGTTCCAATTCCGATGGTTTCGTAGTCTGGGTCGTTCATTATTGGGTTAAGCTCGCCTGCTCCTGAAAATGTGGCGTTTCGTAATCGTGGTAGGAGTTTGCCCATGTACGTGTAGATGGTTTCGTCCCGGCTGTTTACTGCACAGTTGTAATGTTGGTAGCAGTTGCGGAAGTTCAGTAGATAAAACTGGTTCAGATAGTCTTTCGTTAGATGTGTTCTCAGCTGTGTTTTTGGGTAACAGTCGGTTCCGTTGGCAGTGGCTTTGAGTTCGACTTCTTTGCCGCTGACTAAGTTTTCTATGACGTGTCCTCCGCCATATTCATAGGGTTCTGTTTCGCTCATGGCGGTTGCGCCGATGTACAAATCTACAGCGGCTCCGGGGTGACAGATGGGAACGTTGTTAATCCAGGCTTTGTTAATCTTTATTGGGGGATCAGAATGCCCGATGTTGATTATGGCACCTGAACTGCACATTGCGCCAAATGTGCCTGTTGTGACGACGTCTACTTCTTTGAAGGCGACTTCTATGCTGCTGCTTTCAACTAGCCGTTTCATTTCTTCCGCGGTGAGAATCTGTGCGTCGCCTTTGCGTATCTTCTCGTTAATCTCTTCAATTGTGCGTACTTTCTGATTGGAAATCTGCCCCTTCCTCCGTTGGATATAGATTCGAAAGGGTATTTCCCTTATTAATGTCTTATTGGGGGCAGCATTTTCCATCTGGTTTAGTTGGTGTGCAGCTATTTTTGCATGCCCATCGGGCTTGATTCTTTGAAGTTGCCGCTTGCAAACGGCTCTTTCTGTGATAAGATACGGCGCAATTTTTACAAAAAGTCTTAAATGAGACGAGAATTATCTGAATCAAGATTCGCTCTTAACTTAACTTGAATGAGATGAGGATTGGTATGTCTTCGGCAAATGAAATCAAACTGGATATTTTGAGTTACAATGATGCCAGAAAGACCTTCATGGTAAAGTCGTTTGAAGGGGGCATTGTTGAGATTCAGGATACGTTCGCAGAGATGTTTCCACTCTGGGCAGGCCGCGTTTTGATCACTGCCGAAAATGAAAAGTGGGCTCAGGTGGCTGCAGCAGTTACTACTGGCTTTGCAACCAGTGTCATAATGGCGCCTGCGGAAGCGGGAGTTGACAGCTACGTTTCAGCCGACCAGACACCTGATAATCGACCTGGTGTTTTAGTGCAGATTTACAACAAAGATCGTTTTGAGCTTAAGCACCAGATGCTTGAACGCATCGGGCAATGCGTTATGACTTGCCCAACTACTTCAGCTTTCAATGGTTTAGTTGGCAAAAGAGTTCTCCGAGTGGGGAGCAGTCTGCGGTACTTCGGTGATGGGTTCCAGAAGAAAACTGTTGTTGCAGGCAGGCGATGCTGGAAAATCCCAGTGATGGAAGGCAACTTCATAGTTGAAGACGGTTTCGGCGCGATGGAGGCAGTGGCGGGTGGCAACTTCATGATTTTTGCTGAAACTCAGAAAGCGGGTTTGCGCGCTGCAGAAGCTGCATCAGATGCCATTCGCAAGAATGCAATCGACGTGATAATGCCTTTCCCAGGCGGAATTTGCAGGTCAGGTAGTAAAGCGGGTTCTTTGAAGTATAAAATGAAAGCTTCAACTTATCATACTTATTGTCCGACTCTGCGGACAATCGTTCCTGACTCGGTGGTTCCTGAAAATGCTACTTGTGTATATGAGATTGTAATCAACGGTTTGACTCTTGAGGCGGTGAAGAATGCTGTGAAACAGGGTGTGGTGGCAGCTGCGTCTTCGCCAGGCGTGGTTAAGATCTCTGCTGGCAACTATGGTGGAAAGCTTGGGCCGTTTAAGGCTTTTCTGAAAGAGGCGGTTGGCGCCGTTTAGGTCTTTTTGGCAAGTGACTTTTATTTGAATAGATACTAGTTTACTTTGAAACCATGAGATTAGTGAAAACGTTTGAGTGCTTCAAAGAAGACCTCTCTGGAACTTTACAGGTTGCGGAAGATACTGAATACCTTGGCGAAGAAAGAGGGGAGCCATACTGAGCTCATTACGCTTTATGTTCCGCCTGGCAAGCAGATTAGTGATGCTGTTAATATGCTTCGTGAGGAGTATGGTACGGCTAGCAATATTAAATCGACCACGACCCGTAAGAACGTTCAGGAGGCTATAGTGAAGGTTCAGCAGAGGCTGAAGCTGTTCAAGGATTCAGGGGAAAAGGGTATAGTGATTTTTTGTGGTGCCATTCCACAGGAGGAGGGTGGGCCGGGGAGCGAACGGATGGAAACCTATGTTATTACCCCGCCTGAGCCGATCAAGATTTACTTGTACCGTTGCGATTCGAGATTCCACACTGAGCATTTGCAGGAGATGTTGCGTGAGAAAGAGACTTTTGGCATTCTTCTGATTGACGCTTCAGACGCTACGATTGCCACTCTTCAAGGGAAGCATATGGAGATTGTCAGGCAGATGTATTCTGGAGTCTCTGGGAAGACTCGTGCTGGCGGGCAGTCTGCTAGACGTTATGAGCGTCTTCGGGATATGCAACTGAATGAGTATTTCACTCGTGTTGGTCAGCATGCTAATGATGCTTTCTTGCATATCGAGAATCTCAAGGGGATAATTCTTGCGGGGCCGGGTCCGACGAAATATGATTTTGAGAAGGGTGACTACCTGAATTATCAGCTTAAGAACAAGATAATTGATGTTATCGACACTGCTTATGTCGAGGAGCAAGGTGTCAAGGAGGTTGTTGATAAGGCGCCGGAGATTATGCGTAAAGTCAGGTATGTCGAGGAGAAGCAGATTATGCAGCAGTTTCTCTATGAGGTTGGGCATGATACTGGCTTGATAACTTATGGTGAAGTCGACGTTCGGAAAGCCCTTGAATCTGGAGCAGTTAAGACTCTGCTATTGTCTGAGGGTTCTGACCTCTTGCGTGTGGCGGTCAAGTGTAGCCCCTGTGGCTATCAGGCGCAGCAGACTGTTAAGAATTCTAATCTTGGGGATTTTGAGCAGGGCTTGGTTGGAAAACCGTGTCCTATATGTCAGGCGCCTTCATTGTCTGTCGTTGATAAGATGGACTTGGTTGATGACTTGGCTCAGATGGCTGAGTACAGCAACGTTCAGGTTGAGATGATATCCACTGAAACCGAAGAGGGCCAGATGCTCAAGAACGCGTTTGGCGGAATTGCCGCGATGCTTAGGTTCAAGACCCAGTAGATGTCTTCACCGAAAGTTTTTGGTGCGTTGGCGTTCTCTGTTCCTGTCGATTGCCTCTTGGATGACGTTCTTCACGTTGCTGCATCCGACTTCCTTCGTTTCCAGTATTTCGAGACCCGTGCTGAGCCGGTTAACTTCCGTAATCAGTTTGTTAGCGTTTCCGAGTGTGTCGAGGATTATGATTCCTCTGAGTCCGTTGAAGAATTGCTTTAGGGTTGCTTCGTCCAAGCCTTCTTTCCGCATCAGGTCTTGAGTGTGCTTGAAGAAATCCGTCATTCCCGGCGAGAGAAATAACAGGTCGTGACTGGGATCTGCTTCGAGGGATTTCCCTTTGCCCCCAAGCTGGCAGTCAACGCAGTTTTGGGCGTTGATTTTGACTATCCCGTATTCATCGGCGAGTTTCTTCATCTCGTTATCCGGTCCGAGGCAGAGGTCGCCAAACACCAGTATGACGTTCCCACGGTGGCTCTTCAGAGCCCTGTCGATCACGGGTCGCAAGTGTTTTTCTATTTGGGCGTAGTCCACGTGGAAATACTTGCTGACGAGTAGCAAGTCAGCTTCCAAGTTGCCCTCTTGGATTAGTTTTTTTGATTTCGTCTTTCAGGACGCTGCATGAAACTAAGCATGGTTTCGCCGTGTCATTCATAAGTTCTCACTCTTGAAATGCGAGACTAGGGATTTAAAGAGAAGGAGGGTTCTCCGGCTGTTTTCGCTCGTGATAAGATACGACCTTTCGGACAAAGCTCAAAAGGTACCTGTGACATAAGCTGTGGCGCAACCAAACAAAGTCCTATGTTGTGACTCCAATGGAATGTCTTCTGGTCCTGTATTCTCACCACCATAACAACACCGAGAAAGTCGCCAACGTCTTTGCCAGAATTTTGGATGCACAAGTAAAGACACCCGCGCAAACAAACCCTGAAGAGCTCAAGGAATGCGATCTAATAGGCTTCGGATCAGGAATAGACAGTGACAAGCACTATCAAGTCTTGCTTGACTTTGCAAACGAGCTTCCCCGCCTGACGGGCAAGAACACCTTCATTTTCTCAACCAGTGCCATGACTGGAGAAGACAAGCTCTCCAAGGACCACGTGGCGCTCAGGGAGAGACTCCAAAGCAAAGGCTGCAAGATAGTTGGTGAATTTCAATGTTTGGGCTTTAACACAAATGGCTTTCTCAGGTATTTCGGCGGGATGAATAAGGGCAGACCCAACACTGGAGACCTTAAACGCGCTGAAGAATTCGCTCAGAACCTGAAGCAGCGCTTGCGAGAGCCTTGAAGCTTGGAATTTGACCCAATAGTAGTCTATTCGGCTATCTTTGCGAATTGCCAGTTTTCTCATAAAAACTACCTATTGCTTCGCAGAATGCTTCTTTCGACTTCGGCTTTCGTGAGGTTTCTGATTACGAGTTTCTTTTTTCTTGAAGTCGCGCCTGAAGCTAGCTCAACTAGGGTGCGGAAGAATCTTGAGAGTTCTTTGATTATCTCTTTATTCACTTTGTTTTTGGCAGGTTCTTCCGTTGAGGAAACGACTATGTCCCCACTTTCGACTGCGACTTTGAATTCTCGTTGGTTTGGTTTCACGAAAACCTCTATGATCGTGCCTTCTTTGGTTTCTGCGAGTTTCATGCAGTTGTGCACTCGGTTTCTGCTACTTTTTGTTGCTGCAGTGCCCAACTGAATTTCTTTCTCAGCGTCGCGGGGTAGAATTTCTCTAAATCGAAGCTGACTTTTTTTGCCCATTTGACGTATGCTGTTGGGTCGATGTATGAATTCAGCGAGGTGCCGAGGTTGTACTCCTTGGTCAGTTTTGTTAGTTCTAAGTCGAGTCTGGCTTTTTCCACTCTGGCTTGCGCGGATTCGGTCTTCTTTCCTTCTTTCTTTTTCTGTTTCAGCTGGGCTTCGAGTTCTTTGATGTGTGTTTCTTTCTTTGCGAGGCGTTCGTCAAATGTCGGTGGGATTTTGCGTTTATGGTTTGCGACTTCGGCCACTTTTAGGTTAGCCATTTTTGCTGCGTGTGTTTTCCTGTAGTCCGGGTCTTCTTTTGAGACTCTGGTTTTTTCCAGTTCTTCTTTGACTGTTTTTGTGCATCGCCACGTGCGGAATACTTTGGCTGTTAGGCCGGGCATTTTCTCTGATAGGAAGCGTGAGACCTTTTTGGAGTCTATGCCTTCGAAGAGGTGTTTTTCGCCGCTCTCGGCCGTGTACTGTTGGATATTCTTGACAACTGACGGTGGCGCTTGGACTTGTTTTACCCATCTAACTGAATCTTTGCCGAGGAAGTCAAAGTGTATTATGTCGCCCTCGATCTTGATGTGTTCTGGTCTTAGTGTTATGGCGCCTACGGTGTCGGCTTCGTCTGGGTCTTTTTCGTCTCCCACCCTCATGTTTGGTTTGAGGATTAGCCAGGAAACTGTCGCGACTTTTCGTCTGTTCTCGTCGTTTGAGCCGAGGTTTTTGAGTATATGGTCTTCGATTTTTGCGATTTGTTTGCCGAGGGCTTCGGCTTTCTTGAATTTTTCTTTCTCGCGGTTCTGCTTCAAGAAGGCTGAGTCGCTGAACCAGACGTACTTGATTTTTCCCGTCAGCTTGTCTTGCCATTTGGCTATGTACATCTTGTCTTTTTCCCAGACGACTTCCTTCCAGTTGCCTTCTGGTTTCATGCTTGTGTCTGAAAGGTTCAGCGTGATGTCCGTCTCGCTTGGGCCTTCCTTCCATCTTCCGCGTTGGGGGTGATCTCCGCGTCCGGCGAAGAGGCATGAAGGTTCTGCGGTCCAGTTGGCGACTTCAATTCTGTGTCCATCAACCTCTGCAATGCCGTATTTATCCTTGAGCTCCAGCCTTATTGCCTTGCGCTCTTCAGCCATCTTCTTTTTCTCGGCTGGAGTAAGGTTAAGTTTGTTTTGTTTCTCTTTCTCTATGACCTCTTGGACTTCGGAGAAGTCTATTTCTTGGTGAATGGGCGCTGCAGGGTTGACTAAGTCATTTGATTCGCATTCTTCGATTTTCTTCTGGTATTCCTGGGCGAAGGATGTCAACTTGTTTGAGTTTGAGTTTTCTAGTTGCAGCTGTTCTAGAAATTCGTGCATGAAGTTTTTCATGAATATCTTGTCAGGCGGCGACAGTGTGGATTGCCTTTTCCTAATCCATGCGACGGCCATCTGTTCGCTCTTTGGGGCTAGTTTTATTGTTTCGCCATGGATGCATATTTTGAAGCCTTTTGCTTCATAAGCAGGAACGTATACACCGTTGTGTTTCAAACTTGTCAAAATCTGCTTTATCTTTAAAGCCTCCCATTTCTACTCTCAGTTTTCGCGGCAGGAGCGTCGGTCTTTTTCTTTTCCCTTCATTTTCTCGCTTAAAAACCTTCACCATCAAATAATCAGGCGGGTCTAGAAGTCAAGAACCGTTTTTTTGGCTGCTCTGTTTCGCTGCAGCTTCTTGTAAAGCTCTTCAACGGTTTTGCGTTCCACGTAGCCCTTGTGAGGGCGGAAGCCTCCTGAGAAGCCTCCGGGAATGTGCAGAAGCTCGTGTATCAGGGTTCTCTCCTTCTCTTCTTTCGGCATCTTGTCGTAAATCTCTGAGACAACCTCGATTGTGTATGACGGCGGAAGATTCAGAACTCCTTGCCACAGTTTGCCCAATCCGTGGATGCGCGCTATTGTGCGTCTTGCTTTGGAGCCTTTGCTTCTAACGCAGAAAACGAATTGTGGGACCACATGGAAGAGTTCCAAGTCTTTGGCGATCTGGTCAACTTGACTCTTAATGTCTGGGGCATCGCTGTACTTAATGGGCATAGGTTCTTCCTGCTATGTTCTCTGGATTAGAGACTGCAGTTGGAGTTAAAACCTCTTCTGCTCATGGATCTCGTTTTCGATTCTTGCAGATGTCTCATTGAAAGGTTTCTTGTGTCCTGATTGTCCTTTCATTGCGCTTATGGCAAGCTTTATTACGTTGCCTAGCGTTCCTCATGATAAAAACTGGAAAAAAGGTATAGAAAAATGAAATTTGGCACATACACGTTCCTACCGGAGAAAGCCGAAGGCTTTGATTTCCACTTATACCGTGTTAAACCTGAAGTGGGCAGGCGAATGCCACCTATACCTGACATGTATAGCAACATCGCGATTTTTGGAGACAATGTTACCGCTCGCAATCACCCCGACTGGATTTCACAGTCCCCTCTTGGTCCTGCTTGGAGAACCAACAACAACTTCAATGTTCGCTGGGATGTTCTCTGTGCCACTCAGCCTGAGCACCGCGCTGAGCAACTGGATTATATTGAGGATGTGGCGCGGAAGAGTCAGGGTGTCTGGTTGAACAGCATTCATTTCGCTGAGCATGGACACTGCATATGCCCGCGGTGCAAAGAGCTTCACGCAAAGAGCGGTCTAAGCTGGCTCGAATGGCGCAGAAAAGAAGTCACCGAGTACATGAAGCTAGTCAGTGAGCGAGTCCGCGACCGGGCAAAAAAGAAATTTGTTATTGGCGTATTGCCGGATCCCGTTACAAGCTATGAACGTTTTGGCATAAACTTTGATGACCTTGCACCGTTGACTGATGAGTTCCTAGTTGTGATGTTCAGCAAGAACTACGCTACCCCATGGTACTGGGAAACACTCACACGCAACTTCAAAAAGATCTTCAAGGATGTACCATTGAACATATCGCTTTACGTTTTCGGTCCCGGCGATAGCCCAGGAGAAGTGCCAACTCCGAAAGAGTTGATGACAGTCTCCGTACGGATGGCACGCGCAGGCGTTGACAACATACTCTATCTTGCTGAGAAAGCGAGCCAGATTACTGATTTCCAGAAAGCAGCCGTTGCCAACGTGGAACTGCAGGAAACTTTGAGAAGCTACGGTGGTCGGCCAGTTCAAGAGTATCTTGACTTTGTGAAGAGCTGGGAAAAAGTCGTCAAGTAGCTTTAAAACGCGATACCGTAAACCACGGCAGCTCCGTTGAGACGGTGTCTGCTGACTTTTTATTCTCTTCGTTCAGTAGTTTTGATGTTGGGGTAGTTGAGCAGGAAAATTTGCAAAGTCTTTTCCAATTCCAACTCTTGGAGCAGAGCCTGTGTCCAGTGGGTTATGTGGCGACTTTGCTGTGTGCGAACTCGGTTAAGGTTACTTCTGGTTGGCTTTTCTGCAGGGGCGGCAGAGTTCTATCATTGCTGGGATCGTCGACGGTACTGCGAATACTATGTCTGTGTCTGTTACTACGCCAACGAGTTTTTCGTTTTCGGTCACAGGCAGATGCTTAATCTTCCAGTGTTTCATGAGCTTGACTGCTTCTTCGACAGTTGCTTCATGGTCTATTGTCACAAGCGGGTTTGTGTAGACCATTCTTGCGATAATCGAGTTGAGTGGAGTGTCGTGTTCCACTGCGCGGACGAGTATGTCTTTGACTGTTATGATTCCTGTCGGTCTGCCACTTTCCACGACGAAGATCGCATCTTTGTCGTATTTTGTCATTATTGAAACTACTTCTTTTACGGAGGTTTCGTTGCTGACTACCTTAACGTCTTTTGACATGATGTCTCTGACGAGGATGTTGCTTGCCATTTCGATTTCTTCCTTTCGTGTATGACTTGTGGTAGGGCTATTTATCTGTTTTTTTGCTCTCGCCTAAGCTCAGCATGTTTATTTCGATCTCGTATGCGGTGAAAATCCCTTCGGCAGACGGATAGATTCTTGTAACGTACTCCATGGCTTCTTCGAGGCTTCTTGCGGTGGGGACTATGTTCCGGAAGCTGGATGAGTTGAGAAGTTCACCAAGTCTTCCCTCTTGCCTTTTGATGATCTTCGCTCTTATCGTACGGTTTTTACCATTCAGGAAAATGGCACTGTCGCCTCTCTTAGCCTTCCCCCTTCTCAACTCAACGTTTTTCTTCCCCGTGACTATCCACTCGAATGGTTCTTTTCTAATCCGGAAAACTGGCAGATTGCCTCTTCTCCATCCAGCTGAAGCGACCTTGCGCAAGATCTAGATGGATCTACGCCCATAAAGCTAATAAGGCTACCCAGTTGGTGGTCATGGTTGTTCTTGTTGCGGCTGGCGTTCTGGTCTACTTCAGGACAGACTCTCGAAACGTCCCCCCATGCTCCCCTCAGTTCGAGTGTTCTTTTTGTGGAACAACTTGTTCTTCGGGGAGAGTTATGAGCATATTCACAGCGTTATTAAGTGGTACCCTGATGAACAGAATAGTCCATGTCAAAGCCATAGCCCTTCTTGCGATTCTGATGACTGGAACGGGCGTTACTGGCGGATACGCTGTTATGAAACAAGTGAGCATCCCATTGGAGGTTCAAGGACCTCTTGAGATCTTGCCCTACAACGCTTCCCTCCACCTCTTTCCAGGTGAAACATTGCATTTCAATGTTGAAATTGAGAACCATGCCCAGGTAAGGTACAACGCCTATCTGAACTTCAGCCTGAGCGACACCGAGTACCAGGACAGGTTTGTTACCTTTAGTTCATTCATTTATGTTGCGGAGCCGGGAAGAAATAGCTTCCCTGCTTGGTTGGCGGTTTCCAACCTCGCGCCTGCAGCCAAAATGGAGTTGACAATCAGCATTAATCGAGGCGCAGAACCTTCGACTGAGCTTTATCCACGGCTTTCTTTGGCGCCTTCGGCAACGCTTCTTGGAGCTGGCGCGAGGTGGGCAGCTAGAAACGGAACTTCAGTATTGTACATCAACTGGCTAGACAACTACAAGGCGCATTCATCAAAGGATAACGGCTGGGGACCATACAGTGAAGAAAATTACCTAGCAGCAATGAAGAATACGATTATCACCGCGTTAACACAGGAAGGGTTCCTCGTCACATGTATGGCTGACGTGCCAGACGACCTGTTAGGTTACAGCTTGGTTGTTTTCGAGGCCTACTACGCGGTTGAACCAAAACACGCCTCAATCGTGAGGAACTACTTGGCTAACGGCGGCGGCGTTGTTTTGACAGCTGGCGCACCCTGCTATTTCTCGACATACTGCAAAGATATGTGGCCATACAAGACTGGCGGTCAAAACCTTGCGTCCCTGCAAGACTGGTTCGGCGGCGCATACTACGTCAATTCAGGAGGGCGAGCAAACTTGTTAGTTGATGCCCCATTTGGAACCACGCTCTCAGCTCAGACCGAGCTCTACTATGCCAATGCATACGGCGCCGCAGGCGTGATTTCACCGAGCAACACGACAAGGGTTATGGCTTCATGGGAGAATGGGGCATTGTTTGCCTTCACAAACGAGTATGGCAACGGGAGAATATACTATCAAGCAACGATAGAGTGGTAATCGAAAACGAAGAATGCCCATATGAGCTACAGTGCGACAAGTGTTGCCAGAAAACCGAAGGGGTCTGCGGGGTTTTTCCCTCGTCACAGTGGCGATTGTTCCCATGCATTCCATTTTCTCCTGAACAATCTCGGATAGAAGTAAGTTCCAGAAACATTTTATTAGGGTGCACAAGGTGATTCTACAATTGAGGAACTGGCAATGAGATCAAGAATAATCCCTGTTCTCTTGCTTCTGGCAATACTGAGCATCAGTGCGGCGTCTGCTGTCTTCGCAGTTCAGTCTTATGAACAAGGCAAAGGCGGATTGAGTGTTCTATCTTCTGAATTATCCCGAGGGAAACCATCCAAACCGGGAACAGGAGGCATCGCAACCGGAGTTGTTTCAGAGTCCAGCGGGAACCGTTATGCCATAATCATTGGGATTTCCGACTATGCAGGCACCATTAACGACCTGCAATATTGTGACGACGATGCGCAGGGGTTCAGAACAGTTCTGCTTTCTTATGGCTGGAAGGCGAAACAGATCACATTATTGATTGACGAAGATGCCACCCGTGATGCTGTTCTCAATGCCATAGCCACAGTCTCAGCCTCTGCAGAATCTGATGACGCAGTTGTTTTCTTCTACAGCGGGCACGGCTCGGTAAGTAACTATGACGTTGACGGTGACGGAGAAAAGAAAGACGAATGCATAATTCCCTATGAGTGTGAGTTCGCCTATTTCATTTGGGACGGCGACTTGAAGGAAGCTTTTGCAGAATGCAAATCTCAGCGAATGCTATTCTATTTCGACTCTTGCTACTCTGGCGGAATGACAGACCTTGAAGGGCCGGGCCGTCTGATATGTATGGCGTGCGGAGAAAACCAGCTATCCCTGGAAAGCAGCGTCTGGCAGAACGGTCAGTTCACGTACTTCTTTGTAGACCGAGGAATGACAGCCACGCTTGCTGATGCAAACAAGGACAAAAAGGTGACTTTCGAGGAAGCATTCGACTATGCCAAAGCCAACTGTCAACGGCAGTCACCCATAGCAAGCGACTGGTTCGTAAATGACATGCTGCCTTAGGCAGCCCCTCTTTTTTTGGAAAGAACAAATCTCTTTCCTAGCTGGTACATGTGGGCTGGAGATCGGTTGAGGCTTCTTAAGTCGGTCAAAGATTGGCTGCGAACGGGGGAGGATAGGTAAAAAAGGTAAGTAAATTCCGCCATTTGCAAGATTTTTGGTGGAAAAAGCAGCTGTTCCTTCCAACTGGAAGGAAGTAGGGCAAAAAGCTCGCCACCCAGTCTGCAGGATTTCGCAGTGGGCAACGCGACTTCAAGGCAGACCGTTGAAGAGACGGCTGAAAAGTTTGTCATTCAGCCTCCACTCAATCGCGTTCGGAACGCAGCAGAATTTGGCTGCAATGACAAGATGGTGCCTGCGGGAATCATATGTTGCTCCAAGAACTTCTCATCAGAACTCAGATTTTTATATCCGATACACGCTAATTTGTCGGTGATTTCTTGCCAGACTCTGAAGAGTTTGTGTACGTAAAAGCCAGTATTCTAGAGAACTTCATGTATGATGTCATGCGTGGATTGGGCGTTCCAGAGGATGACGCAAAAATCGTGGCAGCCATACTAATTGAATCTGACATACGGGGTATCGACTCTCATGGCATCGCACGATTGAAGATGTACTACGACCGCATCAGAAGTGGGCAACAATTTCCCACCACAAAGCTTGTGGTTGAAAGAGAAACTCCTGGAACGGCGGTGCTGAACGCAAGCAATGGTATGGGTCAAGTGGCTTCAAGGAAAGCGATGGAGATGGCAATTGAAAAGGCAAAAAAAAATGGGATCGGGATTGTTGTGGTCGGGCACTCTAACCATTTTGGAATCGCAGGTTACTATACAACAATGGCTGCCGAGAAAGGCATGATCGGCATGTGCGGAACAAACGCTCGACCGGCCATTGCCCCTACCTGGGGCGTTGAACCCATGTTGGGCACAAATCCGTTCGCAATTGCTGTCCCAACTGATATGGGATTCCATTGGAGCGCAGATCAAGCAACATCGACAATTCAACGCGGTAAGATAGAGACCTACGCAAGGCTAAGAAAAAGGGTGACGCCGGGGTGGGTCATCGGAACCGACGGAAAACCGCTGACAGACGCTCGCCAGATACTGGCTGACCTAGGAAAGGACGAAGCATCGCTTACGCCTCTGGGCGGAATTGGAGAACAGATGTCAGGATACAAGGGTTACAACTATGCAACCTTCGTTGAAATAATGTCATCGTCTCTTCAGCAGTCTTCATTTCTGAAAGCATGCCTCGGTATCAAAAACGGCAAACGCGTTCCTTTTGATTTAGGTCACTTTTTCATAGCCATCAACATCGAAGCCTTTGTTGAGCTAGGACAATTCAAGAAGTCAGTTGGCGCAATGCTCCGTGAGCTCGTTGGATCGAAGAAAATGCCCGCTGCTGACCACATTTATGTTGCGGGCGAGAAAGAATACTTAGCATCAAAAAAACGCCGCATCGAAGGAATCCCCGTCTGCAAGGAAACGCAAAAAGAGATTAAAACAATGCAATCAGAACTGAAGTTAACGGGATACCAATTCGGTTTCAAAAATTGAAT
>CAZQCX010000001.1:111199-114398 GCA_964591705.1 uncultured Candidatus Bathyarchaeia archaeon
AATCAGCATGCAAACAGCTTCTTCAAGGTTTCCAAAATGAAGGCAGACGTAGTAATCATTGGTGCAGGAATCACTGGCTCAACCATAGCCAGAGAGGTTTCAAGGTATGATCTCGACGTTACAGTGGTCGAAAAAAATTTCGATGTTGCCTTCGGTTCTCCCACCAAGGCAAACTCGGGAATCATCCATGCTGGCTACGATGATACGCCTGGAACAGTGAAGGCTGCGCTTTGTTCAAAAGGAAACGCTCTCTGGCACAAGATTGCTCCGCAGATCGATGCGCCTCTTAGAGAAAATGGTTCTCTGGTAGTGGCTTTGAACGAAGAGGAAGTGAAGGTTCTCAAGGAGTTGAAGGAGAGAGGCATACAAAACGGGGTTCCAGGTCTGGAAATAATTGAGGGCCATGAAGAACTCTTGAAGAAGGAACCTAATCTGAATGGCGAAGCCATCGCTGCTCTCTATGCTTCAACAGCAGCCATCACGAGTCCCTACGAATTGGCCATAGCCATGGCTGAAAACGCGATGGAAAACCACGTGGAGTTTTTGTTTGATACTAAGGTCACAAACTTGGAGGTGAAAAAGGGCGAGTTGAGATCAGTTCAGACAAGCAAGGGAAGAATTGAGGCGAATTACGCTGTCAACGCGGCGGGTTTACAGGCTGACGAAGTGTCCCGTATGGCAGGAATAGACCGGTTCACCATCCGCCCCAGAAAAGGCGAATATTACATCATTGACAATCTATTGGCTGGCTTCGTTCAGCAGACTCTCTTTCCTGTGCCAACGCCTCTTGGCAAAGGGATCTTGGTCACTTCTACAATTGACGGACACATACTAATAGGGCCCAATTCCACCGAAGTGGAATGCAAGAGCGATTCAGCAACTACTTCGAGAGGGCTGTCTGAGGTTTTTTCTGGAGCCCTTCGACTGGTACCAAGATTAGCAGAGAAAAAAAATCACATAATCGCGAACTTCTGTGGTTTACGCCCTGAATCCGACGCAGACGACTTCATCATAGAGGGGTACGATGAAGTTAGGGGGTTTATCAATGCAGGGGGAATCAAATCGCCAGGTCTAACCGCTGCTCCAGCAGTCGCCCAGGTGGTGATCGATCTCCTTATGAAGACGGGGTTAGACCTAAGCCTAAAAAATGATTTCAGCATAATTCGCAAACCCATTGACCGAGCGGTTCGCAAACTCGACCTAAGAAGAGCGAATCGACTGATTGCTCAGGACCCAAAGTATGGACACGTGGTTTGTCGTTGTGAACATGTGACTGAAGGTGAAATTGTTGAGTCTGTCAACCGAGGAGCCACCACTTTGGACGGAATTAAATTCCGAACAAGAGCAGGCATGGGAAGATGCCAAGGCGGATTTTGCACTTCGCATCTAATCAGGATCTTGGCAAAAGAACTTCAGATTCCTGCCGAGAGCGTCACCAAACGAGGCGAGGGCACGGAACTACTAGTTTGCAAAACAAAGCAACTGTTGCTTGAAGATGGTGAAGGTGGTGAAGGTGGCTAAGCGGGAAATCGACATAGCCGTCATAGGGGGAGGGGCTGCCGGATTAGCTGCCGCCATAAAAGCCAAAGAAACAGGTATACAAAACATAGTTGTCATAGAACGCAATGAGCAGCTCGGAGGAATTCTTCCCCAGTGTATTCACACTGGTTTCGGTTTGCATCTTTTCAGGGAGAATCTTACAGGTCCAGAGTACATTTCTCGTTTCATTAAGAGAGTTGAGGATTTAGGGATTGAATGCAAACTGGATACGATGGTTCTCAAGATAACGGAAGGCAAGAAAATAACCGCCGTCAACAGTGTTGGCGGTCTTTTGGAGTTACAGGCTAAAGCGATAATTCTGGCAATGGGCTGCCGTGAGAGGACAAGAGGCGCCATGGGTATAGCTGGAACCAGACCGGCGGGTATCTTAACAGCCGGTACTGCACAGAGGCTCATGGACATTGATGGGTTTATGCCAGGCAGAAAAGTTGTTATTCTGGGTTCAGGCGATGTCGGCTTGATAATGGCGAGACGATTCGCCATGGAAGGCGCCAGAGTGGAGGCTGTGGTGGAGATATTGCCATACGCTAGTGGGCTCAGCAGAAATGTGGTTCAGTGTCTGGAGGATTTCAGCATTCCCTTGTTGTTGGAGCATACTGTTGCATCAATTCACGGTGCTGATAGGGTCGAGGCAGTGACCGTGTCCAAAGTGGATGCCGATTGGCGTCCCATCCCAGAAACAGAGCGTGCAATCGAATGCGACACGCTGGTGCTGTCGGTGGGTCTTATTCCTGAAAATGAGCTTTCTATGGCAGCAGGCATTGTTCTGGATCATGCAACAAGGGGACCCATCGTTAATGAGTATATGGAGACCTCTGTCGGGGGAATCTTTTGTTGTGGGAACGTCGTTCAAGTGTACGACATAGCTGACCACGTGACTCAAGCAGGTGAATTAGCCGGAGAAAGCGCGGCTAGATACGTCTTGGATAGACTGCCTTCGTTGAGTCAAAGGATAGCTTTGAAGGCTGGAAACAATGTGAATTCAGTGGTGCCCCAAATAATCAGCGGTGAGAGACCAGTCACCCTTCACTTGAGAGTGAAAAAGCCAATGAGAAAGGCAAAAATAATCATAGGTAACTTGGCGATATCAAAACTTGCGCTGAGACCCCCAGAAATGGTTGCCATCAGCCTAAATGAAAAAGCACTAGTGGCGCTGAAGCAGGAAAAAGTGCTGGGAGTCAGGATTGAAGAGGAGGCTGCATCATGAAAACGAGCGAGGCGCGCACAATAACCTGCATCATCTGTCCAGTAGGCTGCAAAGCAAAGGTTACCCTTGAATGTGGAAAAACATGCAGAATTGAGAATGTTGAATGTCCCAGGGGCGAGGAGTATGCCAGAAGAGAACTTGAAACACCTATGAGGGATTTCTTCACAACAGTGAGAATAAAGGGAGCAAGTTCGCCAGTGTTGCCTGTAAGGTCAACTACGCCTATTCCAAAAGACCAGATGCAGAACTGTGCTTTGGAATTGGCTAAGATTGTGGTCAGCGCTCCTGTGAAAGCAGGAACCACAGTTGTCAAGAATCTGTTGGGCTTGGCTGTGGATATTATTGCTACTAGGGATATGGATTGTTCAAAAGAATAGCCTCCAATTCAAGAACCCACGGCTGAAACAGATAGTAGACCTTAGGCGTTATTAT
>CAZQCX010000002.1:0-85513 GCA_964591705.1 uncultured Candidatus Bathyarchaeia archaeon
AGTACCCATAGAAGGCTTCAACGTCGCCAACTGAAGTTCCTGAATAGTACGCGTTCAAGTATTGCTGTGCAATGGTTCGAGCTTGCTCCACAGTCACAGTAGCAGGCACAGAGACAGCTCCCGTCAGCCAGCCCATCATCCTACCATGCATACCGTATTTTGTGTTCCACATCATGTTCGGACCCATCTCGGCTGAAACAGCCCCAGTGTATTTGTCAACTATCAACTCAAACGCTCCTTTTCCAGTATCTTTCTCCTCGACCTGGACATAGAAGTTCAGGGCGTATTCCTCAACTTCCGACACTGCAAGGTTTGTGTTGCCAATGGATGCCACGTAGTTCTGCGCGATAGTGACTGCACCATTGATGCCCAGCGGGGTTGCTGTTGCGGGGTTAGCATAAGCTGGTGCGCCGTAATCTACCCTAAGACCTCCGCAGCCTCTTCCTCTACCCATCATTCCGCCATAGTAACCTCCATAAGTCGTTGCTCCACTAGAAATGTTCGTGTATGTCCCTGCGGTTTCCGACGTCCACGGCGACTGCGCATAGTATCTGGACCTTCCCATGTATGCAAAGACTGAAGAAATGGACAACGCGATGGCTGTGGTCGCCAAGATTGCGATTGCCATTATTTTCAGGGTTTTCATTCGATTCACCTCTATAAGCATGCTAGCCTGCGGATCGTTTAGAGGTTGGCTGAAACAGAAGTGAAACGATTTGCTGAAACTACTCTGACCGTTGAAACAAACTCGCGATGCAGCGAGCAACATTTAATTTGCTGCTCAGGGCATACCTAATTATGGAAAGACTGAAGGTTTTCCTTCTCATTTTGACAATAGCCATAGGTGTTCTCCTGATCCTCGTTGTCGCAAGCTGGTATCTGGCTACTACGTCTCAATCCTACTATCAGTCAAGCTGGATGAGTCAAATGTGGGGAGGCATGATGGGGGGAGGAATGATGGGAAACGGTTCCGCTATGGGTCCAGTAACCTACAGCGCCCCTACTTGTGGCTGGTTCCTGTTGGGTTGATTGCTGTAGTGATCTTTGCCGTCCTAGGGGTTTCTTTCTACTTGGTTTTCCCAGAGATCAAGTCTTCGAAGAGCACGTGTGCACTATTAAGAACTGAACAAGGTCAGACAGTCACTACCTCAACCCATACCGGTAGCAATGCAATGGCTGATCTAGGCTCAATCGCCTGCGAGGTCCTGTTGAAGACTATGACTTCTGAAGAGCAGAAAGTCCTGAATGTTCTGCGTACACACAATGGAAAATACCTGCAGAAATATATTGCAAAGGAAGCAGACCTCAGCAGGCTCAAGACGCATCGAATCATAGCTCGCTTCGCTCAGCGTGGGATCGCAAAAGCCAAACAATTTGGAAACACAAACGAAATATCGCTCTCAGAGTGGGTCGTTGATAAGCATTAACTATCGTGCCAGCATCCTCATCCTTCGCAATCTCGAACTTCACCGCTTGATCCTCCAGAACGTGCACAACGCCAAAACCTCCCTCACCCATAGTGAAACCCGTTGAACTGGAAAGCAACTTTGCGCCCAAAGGCGTCAACTGGTAATACTTCACAACCCCTTCAACAAGCATGGTCAAGGCACCCGCCCTAACCGCATGGTCCTTCCATAGGAAACCAAGCTTTTGGACCACCCAACAACCTTCGCGGCATCGCCAGCCGTGCAGTCAGGCGTGCCCAAAGCACGAAGAACCTGCAAGCCGCGCTGCGAGAATGCTGAGTTCAATTTTCCCATTGAACCGTTGAACTGCCTCATGGCAAACATGTTCAACTGTTCGATGGCGCCCAGCCAAAATATCGTCACCCCAGGTCCTCAAAAAATTGAAGAAAACCCTCGGGAAAAAAGAAAAAGGGAAAAATGAAGTGCGGTATAAATGTTCCCCGTGGGGAGCGCCGCCGAAAGGACTTGAACCTTTGACCGACTGGTTTCTGTCTGTTTCCCCCATGGGGGGCGGTTGGTTAACAGCCAGCCGCTCTACCGAGCTGAGCTACGGCGGCACATCGAAACGCTAACCACTCTCAGTTCAACAAACCTATTTAAGTTTAGTCTTCACCCCTCCCAGCACCACAAGGGCATTCTTATCTAGCCTGAAAACCTGTCTGAGCAACCTTGCACAAGAAGCAGCCTAAAACTGCTGTGTTGAACAACTGGGCTTAGAAGCTATAATCGGTGGTATTTCATGAATTAGGCTTAAATCTTTCTCTTTTTCAGACAGAAACCAACCCTTAAAATTGTCCTTTTCGTAAAATTAACCTATTTCTCGCCAAATTCGGTAATCAAACAGGCAGTTATTCAACACAGCACCTAAAACAAAAAGTTTATCAAGGATCACCGCAATTGTAGTCGGAACGCACGTTGAGAAGGGAAGACTCAAGTGAAGATTATAGAGTTTAGGTGGCATGGCAGAGGAGGACAGGGCGCATGGACGGCGAGTGAGCTTCTTGCACGCGCCGCACTCGTAGAAGACAAATACATCCAGTCTTTTCCAGAATTCGGACCTGAAAGAATGGGGGCGCCGGTAACAGCCTACACACGCATAAGCACCGAACCAATTCGCATTCATTGCGGAATCTACAACCCAGATGTTGTTGTGGTTTTGGACTCCACACTGCTTAAAACCGTGCCAGTCGCCGCTGGAATAAGCCGCGAAGATGACATAGTAATAGTCAACTCCAAAAAGCCTCCAGCCAAAATCCGAGAAGAACTCAAGCTGGAAAAAGGCAGAGTCTGGACAGTCCCTGCCACGGAGATAGCCGTCAAAACTTTAGGTTCACCGATTACAAACACAGCAATGCTCGGAGCGGTTGCACGAGCCACAAATGTGGTCACCATGGAAAGCATCGACAAAACCGTGAGAGAACGCTTCAAAGCGGACCTCGGTGAAAAGAACATGGCCGTGATAAAGACAGCCTTTGAGGAGGCAAATCAAGAATGAGCCGGGAAAAAACATGGAAAGAAATATCGCCAGCAGGTGTATGCTCAAAATCAAGCGCGAGCTTCCTGACTGGAGACTGGAAAACATTCACTCCCGTGAGAGACCCAGAAAAATGCACGCTTTGCCTGCTATGTGCTATGTTCTGCCCAGACGGAGCAATTCTCTGGCAACCCAAAACAGGAAATATCAAATTTGACCTGCATTTCTGCAAAGGCTGCGGGATATGTGCAAACGAATGCCCCACCAAAGCCATAAAGATGACACTTGAGGAGGAGTAGAGAAAAAAATGCCAGTCAAAGCTATTAAACAAGTAAAAATGGCTATGAGCGGGGACGAATCTGTCGCATACGCGGCTAAACAATCAGACGTTGACGTAGTGGCCGCTTACCCCATAACGCCCCAGACGATAATCGTTGAGAGATTCAGCGATTACGTGGCCAATGGCGAAGTACAGACCGAATTCGTCTGCACCGAATCCGAGCACAGTGCCCTAACTGCATGCCTAACTGCCTCAGTCACAGGAGCAAGAACTTTCACCGCAAGCGCCTCCGCAGGACTAGCATTGATGCATGAAATGCTTTTTGTCACAAGTGGCTGCAGAGCTCCGGTTGTAATGGCAATCGCCAACAGGGCATTGTCTGCCCCATTAAACATTCACGGCGACCAGTCAGATACCATGGCCGAGCGGGACAGCGGTTGGATTCAGCTCTATGTGGAAAACGCTCAGGAAGCATACGACTCAGTGATACAAGCATTCAAAATAGGAGAAAACACGAACATACTGTTGCCCGTAATCGTCGGGCTGGACGGTTTCACTCTTAGCCACACACTCGAAAACGTGAGAGCTCTTCCAGACGATGCAGTTTTGAATTTCATTGGAACGCGGCAATTGCCAAATATCCAGACGCATGATGGAAAAACAGCACCCTTCAAACTTGACCCAGATAACCCAATGACAATGGGCCCCATTGTCTTGCCAAACTACTATTTCGAATTCAAACGACAGCAAGAAGAAGCCATGAAAAACGCGCTCGCCTGGATACAACAAGTCAACAAAGAATATGCAGAACTAAGCGGAAGAAGCTACGGAAACGGTCTCATTGATACATACAACCTTGAAGACGCCGAAATCGCAGCTGTGTGCTTAGGATCAACAGCGGGCACAATGAGAACCATAGTGGACCAAGTGAGAAAAGAAGGAGTCAAGGCTGGGCTTTTACGCCTTCGCACTTACAGACCCTTCCCTGCTGAAGAGATCCGAAAAGCACTCCAAAATGTGAAAGCAGTCGCAGTCATGGACAAAAGCTTGAGCTTTGGCGGAAACGGCGGCGCAGTTTTCCACGAAATCCGGCATGCACTCTATGACGCAAAATCACATCCGTACATAGTGAACTACATTTACGGCTTGGGCGGAAGAGACACACACCCGCAGGACCTGAAAAGAATCTACGGAGACCTGCAAGAAATACTGCAGATCAAGAAGGTTCAGAATCAAATACAATATTTGGGATTAAGAGAGTAAGGAGAAATGAAAATGACTGAAGAATGGAAATTCACAACAAAAGACATCGCTGAAAAACCAGACCTATTCCTCTCAGGACATCGCGCATGCTCAGGCTGCGCACCCGCAACCGTTCTCAGGCTGATAATGAAAGCCACACGAGGACCAACAATAGTAACCCAAGCCACAGGATGCATGTTCGTGGTCTCAGCAATCTACCCCTACACATCCTGGGCCACACCATGGCTTCACACCGCATTCGAAACCGCTGCCGCAAACGCCGCAGGCATCGAAGCAGCCCTGAAGGCAATGAAGAAAAAAGGAAGACTGAAACAAGAGACCGTAGACGTTATCGCGCTTGCAGGAGACGGCGGCACCTGCGACATAGGTTTCCAAGCGCTGTCAGGAGCAGTTGAACGAGGACACGATTTCCTCTTCGTACTGTACGACAATGAGGCTTACATGAATACTGGAATTCAAAGAAGCGGAAGTACACCACGCGGCGCAGCGACAACCACGACGCCAGCGGGCACGGCAATACCTGGGAAACTGGAACCCAAGAAACCTATTACAGAGATTATGGTGGCGCACGAAATGCCTTACGTAGCCACTTCTTCACTGTACTACTGGCGTGATTTACTCATAAAAGTTAGAAAAGGCTTGGAGGTAAATGGACCAGCTTTCCTACACATACTTGCTCCCTGTTGCAGAGGATGGAGAAGCGACCCAGCAAAATCAATAGAATACTCAAAACTTGCAGTCGAGTCCTGCGTCTTCCCCCTATGGGAATCGGTGAACGGCAAACGAACCCTGTCAACACCAAGCAAACTAATTGCTCTTGCACCGAAGAAGAAGAGACCTGTCACAGACTACCTGAAAGGGCAAGGTCGATTCAGACACCTTTTCGCTCCCGAAAACGCCAAGCTAGTCGATGAAATGCAGCGCCTGACAGACGAACGGTGGGAACAGCTTCTCAAGAAGTGCGAACCGACATAGCAGGACCTAGTAGAGACAGCTCTTTTTTCTCATTCGTCACCTGACTTAGGTCTTCGATTTCGCAAAAGATCACAGTCGTGAAAACGGAGCCATCAACGAAACGAATTCCATGTTTTCCCATAATGTTCCAATTGAGAATGACTGAGTACAAGATTGCCAGAGTTCACTATTCCACGTGCGAAATCATCCAAACAGCGATCCTCCCATCATCACCCCCTAACAAGTTCGGGTCAAGACTTATGTGGACCCACTGTTCGTCTTAGTCAGGGAAGAAGACGAAGTGCCAGATGCAACTGCAGAACACCCAAGAATGAACCGCGAGAAAAAAACCGTTGGCGCCATGGTGCGATTGTATTGCAAGAAGAAACACGGAAACAAAAATGGACTATGTCCCGACTGCACAGAATTCCTTGCCTATGCCATGATGCGCCTTGACAAATGCCCTTTCCAAGAAAAAAAGAGCACCTGCGGAAAATGCACGATACACTGCTACCGCCCTGACATGCGAGAAAAAGCGAAAAACATAATGCGCTACTCAGGACCACGAATGATGCTTCACAACCCAAGATTAGCGCTGCATCACGTATGGGATGAAAGGATAAAACCGCCAACACTCGGCAAAGAAACTGCCAGTAGCTAACTTCGAGCTTAGGTTACCACAAGGCTTCAAATAGACCAGGGCTGTACCCAAAAGCAAACTCCAAGGTTATCATGCTGACGCCTTGCTGTCAGTAAGCTATTTTCTTTCAATAAGCTCAACGAGTGTTCCATCTGGATCCTCTACGAAAGCAATCAAAGGTCCAGTTGGGCTAAGCCTGAATGGTTCATCAGTTACGGTGACCTCTGAGTCTCGCATCACTGCCATGGTTTTTTCCATATCGTTGGTTTCGAACGCGAGATGATCAAAAAGGCGGTCCTCGTAGTCGGGCTGGAGAAACTGCTTCTGGTTTCTGTAGAGGGTCAATTCAAGGGTTGCACCTTTGGCACTTGGATCACGAAGAAAAGCTATCTCAGCATTGTTCGCTGAGATTTCTCGCCTCACAACAAGCTGCAGTCCTAAGAGTCTCGTGTAAAAGTTGATTGACCGTTCCATATTGCTTACCCGGATGCTGGCATGTGCAAACAAACGCTTTCAGCTCCCCGGCTATGTCATGACTCGCTGGATGGTAAATACTTTGGCTTCCGCTTATCCTTCAATAGATGGAAATGGCATTTGACCGCCGATTCACAAGGCATCAAATTACTTGTTTGTGATTTCATTTATCTGCTGCTCCATTATGTGACCACGGCAGTAAACCAAAGCTTCTTTGACCCCTAATACTTTCTGGACAACGCCTCGTATGTCAGCAGCAAGTTTGAATGCTATCGGGCAGAAAGGGCTTGTCGGGACAAACTCAACCTTCACTACTCCAGGCTCCTCTTCTTTCACGTTTGCAATCATCCGCATCTCAGCAAAGCTCAGCCCTGTTTCAGGATCCAAGACTTTTCCCACTTCATCTCTGACTCTGGCTTCAAGCGCATTCAAGAAACTCATCTTCGGTTTGCTTTTCAGAAATTATCAGACTATCATATGCTATACATATAAATTGTTGTGCACGAGCCCCGCCCACAAGTCTCCATTATTAGAAGATGGCTTTCTGAGCATGGATGAGCATGCCTACCGACAGTTAACCAGAAGTAGCCCAAATGCAAAAAGATGCCCCCCATGCTCCCGAGCCTACCTTCCTCGGAAACGCTGAGAGGAGTACTCACGACAGTGTGATTCTGGAAATCCATAATCGTTGGGTCAAACATGCTTAACTACGATTGGGAAAAGACTGAATTCTCAGAGCTCTCTATGCACGCTTTTCGATTGGTCCGGTGTCGAAGGGTCTCAGAAATACGAAGCGACACATCGAGCAAAAAGGTTAACCTTATCAAAGACAAAACGAATTGATATAGTGATTGATCATGAAAGCCTATATGACTTTGTCCTGCAAAATTGGCGCCTACAGCAAAGTCCTGGACGAACTAATAAAGATGAATCTCTCAAAAAAAGACGTATTCCTGCTCTTTGGTCCGGTTGACATACTTGTCCAATTCTGCGGAATGCAAAACCTCGACGAATTCATCACCAAATGGTTCAATCCAATCAGAACATTGACTCCTGAAGAGCCAATAATTGACAAAACACAAACCCTCATTGTGATCTCAGAAGGAAAATCATACATAGAAGAACCATATGCCTTCCTATTCCTCAACACACCACCCAGAAATCTCGAAGCAGTGCAAGAAACGCTTCAGAAAATACCGCAAGTCTTGTCAGCCGACACAGTATTCGGACCATACGATTTAATATGCGCAGTAAAAGCAAAAGACAGGCTTGACCTTCAGCGACTTGTCGCTAGAATACAACACGAAGTCCCACACATTCAGAGAACAATCACTGAAATCGTTGCTTCACTTTACTGACAGCCGCAAACCTGCATCTGCCCTATCGAAAGCGTAATTCGCTATATCAGTGCAAGCATAGCAAAGATCTTCGCATCAGCAACCATATTTTCAACCTTTGAGTATTCGTTAGGCTGATGTGCAACCTCATCAATCGTGCTCCATACAACCGCTGGAATGCCAGCTTTTCTGAAATAAGCAGCACATGTTCCTCCGCCAAGACCTCCAACATAAGCGTCAAAACCTCTTGCTTCCTTGAGCGCCTTGCTTAGCAAGGCAACTATTTCCAGCTTTTCTTCAACCAGTCTTGGCGCCACCTGCTTCTGCAGTATCTCCATCGTAATCGCGGCTCCAGTTTTCTCCGCAAACTCTGCCAAAACGCTGTTTATGTCAGCAATCACTTCCTCAACATCATACCTCGGAAGAATCCGACAATCAAAATATGCAACGTCTTCACCTGGAATGATATTAACTGCTTCAACGTTACGCTCCCTTTTTGTTGGCTCAAACGTGCTCGTCGGCACATCAAAATATGGATCACTGATAGAATACTTATCATGGAGTCTCTTGTCCAGTGCCAGCGCAACCTGCATAGCAACTCTGTTAGCATTCAAACCCTTGTTTGGCAAGCTACCATGAGTCTGTTTTCCCACAGTCTTGATCCTGAACCAAAGGATGCTTTTCTCCACCACCTCAATGAACCTCCCGTCTGGGCATCCCCCGTCAGGAACAACAACCAAGTCATCCTTCTTGAAAATTCCTTTCTCAATGAGGTGTTGAATTCCAAAAATGCTGCCTTGTTCCTCATCCGCCACAATTGCCAGACCAACGCTTCTCTTATGCTTTAAACCCAGACGCTTCAATGCCTTCACTGCAAAGACCGAAGCCACCAACGGTTGACCATTGTCCTCGCTACCTCTACCATACACCCTGTTTTCCTTCAACAATGGTTCGTACGGTTTTGTTATTGTCCACAATGATTCTTCACCTGGGGGAACGATATCCAAGTGAGTGACGATCCACAACCGACCAGACTCCGATTCGCTCTTGCAATAAGCAACAACATTCGGTCTTTTCCCAGAAGGAACACGTGGATCATCCGCGTCATATCGCTCTAAATTATCGAAACTAGCCTCCTTCAGAAAGTGAAGAAGTTCATTGGCTTTTTCAAGCTCACCCTGACCCCCATTTTCTGGTGCGACAGCCGGTACGCGAATGAGCCCCATCAACGCATTGACCATTTCAATTTGGAGATTATCCACTTCACGGAAAAGAAGACGCCTCTCCATTTCTGTTTCACTTCGCTAGTGACTATCGATCGGAAAATAAAAAACTTTTATCACAAATAGAAACGTAATTGACCCAGACGAACCATTAATGCCAGCGTGTAATTGCCTTCTCGAACCACAAGCAACGCAGTGAAAAGAAAAATCACTGAAGCCGCAACTCGTAGATACTGGACGCCACGGAGCAAAATGGCTTCTTTACCCCTCGGTGTCAGCTTGGTCCCGACAGAAACATCATCCTCTGGTTCTAAAAAGCATAAATATGTTGACTGCGCAACTCCTTAGACGTATATCATAGTGGCATTTGCAGGAGATTAAACTGCGAGATAGATTGCTAGGTTGGTTGTGGCACTGAACAAACTGGCAGAAGGAAGATATAGACACCTGTTCACGCTAATTAGGCTCGCCGAGTTGGGTGCACACAAACGAACCGCGAAAATCTCCACCGAATATTTGGCAGAAAAAATGGAGATTTCGCAACAGACAGCTTCGCGCTATCTGATTGAACTGGAAGGCAAGGGCTGGATTCAAAAATCCACTACCCCTGAGGGCAGTCTGATAAGAATTCAACCAGCAGGCGTCGCTGAGCTCCAGAAACTCCATTTGACTCTACGCTTAATCCTCGAAACAACCTATCCACCCTCGGTAACAATGGAAGGCATAGTATTCACAGGTCTCGGCGAAGGAGCATACTACATTTCAAAAAACCATTACAGAAGCCAGTTCATCGAAAAACTCGGGTTCGACCCTTACCCAGGAACCCTAAATCTCGAACTCTCAACTGACTATGACCTAAAAACCCGTGCTGAACTGGAAGCCTACCCTGCAATCGAGATACAAGGTTTCACGAACGAAAATCGCACCTTCGGCACTGTGAAATGTTACCAAGCCAAAATCGACAACAAAGTCAAAGGAGCTCTAATCTTCGCTTTGCGCGGTCACTATGACAAGTCGGTTCTCGAGATAGTCGCCCCAATTAATCTCCGAAAACATCTGAACCTAAAAGACGGACAAAAGGTGAAAGTTGAGATTCTCACCAAAACTCAGAAAGGCGAATGTGGATAAGTATAGGTAACCGTATAAGCCGCAGCTGGTTTTCTCCTTGCCGCCAAGAAATAACCAATCAACAAACCGGTGATCAGCCCTCCAGCGTGTGCCAAATTGTTAACTCCCGGGGCCGAACTGATAAACAGAAGGAAGAATGCGTAGATCAACGCGCCCAAAACAGACTGTCTTACCGCACGCCTTATGTAAATCGTACAAGCACCGAACATCGCAAAGATAGCGCCTGAAGCTCCCACAGACGGAATGAATGGACTCAAGAGAAACGGTACCAGCGAGAACAGGTTCCCAGTCAAGCCTCCCAGAAAGTAAATGGACAAGTATTCAGACAGGGAAAACATTTCTTCACCTCTTAAGCCAAAAACAACCAGAAATATCATGTTTCCCGCAATATGAGCAATGTTGGCATGAACAAACATGGATGACAAAAGCTGATAGTAGTAACCTTCTGAAGTTACGAGAATGCCTACTTGCCCATACTGGTATATCACATCCATGTTAGTCTGCAAGAAATCGCCACCTACGACAGATGTGCCGATGTATACCGCGATGTTTAACGCGACTAGAACGAGTGTGGGTCTGTACTTCAGTGAGTTATGCATTGGTGATTCATCTTGAGAATTTTTCAACAATTTTCTGCTTTATCTTCGAGGAACTGTCAAGCTCATCTTGCCCAAATTTGCCAATGCGCACAATTTTCACTTTCAATTTGCTCTTCTCGAGGTAGTCACGCACTTTCTTTTCCATGCTTCCTTGATCATAGCCCAAAGCTATCACATTTGGTCGAACATTTTCAATCGCATCGCTGATGCTAAGGTCCTCTAAACCCAACACCGCATCGTCGACCACTTTGAGAGATTCCACGAGAGCAAGACGCTGGTTTTCAGGCATCACAGGCTTTCTTCCCTTGGTTTCCTGTACAGTGCTGTCGCGAGCAACAACAACGATGAGCGTTGGGTTCTCGCCTCCAGCCTTTTTTGCTTCTTCCAAAAACTTCACGTGACCTAGATGCAGCAAATCGAATACCCCTGAGGCCATTACTATTTTTGATTTTTTTGATTTGATGACCACTCGAATCTCACTGCTCCAAGCAATCTTAACGCATCCAATAAACCTTCGCAGTATGCGACGGCAGCTAAACTGGTTTCAAACCTTTTCTGAGCTTCATAATACTTTGCATCTTCCAAGTAGTCATGAACATACTCAAGCACGGCGCCTATTTTGCCAACATCCACAGTCAAGGGATCACACAATCGCTCCATGTTGTTAAGCACTTGCTCAGCAGACGCAATGTACTTTGACACAAGAGTCTCTATTAGCATCGTGCCACTTCCCGCAGTTCTTTCGGTGCCCCAGCTAGAATGATCAGCGCCTCGACCTCCATGAAATGCAGTTGCCCTGTCAGAATCAGACTGTGAGGGGGAGAGCCCCAGTCATAGTTTACGAGGTTCTTTGTGAAATCTGCCTTCAAAGATGGATTGTCGCTTCCCACTCTGGCAATGCCCACAGCCACAGTTTCTGGCGTGACAACATTTTCAATCCTTCTTTCCTCAATAGCCAAGAGAGATTCCAGCCCTTCCCTGATGGTTAGGAAATGGTACTCGTCAGCCCTGAGGTCCAAAAGGCAAAGCGTATGAAGCCCTGATCTCTTGTTCTGCGCAATAACATTGTACGGAGTTTCTGAAAAATTCTCGGGAAAAGGCACCGTAACAGTCTTCCCAAATTTGTAGCTGTGTAGCCCAGAAAAACCAATAACAGCGCTAATGATTGATGCCCCATGCACAATTCGTGTTCTGATTCCCATTTTTGCAGCATCAATGCGCAATGCAACGTGAGTAGTAGCCACAAAAGGGTCGCCGGGAACAAGCAAAACCGCTTTCCCTCTCTGAGCGGATTCTAAGATGAAAGCTCCATTTTCTTCTTCAAGATTCCGTCTAGAAACCAGAATAATCTTTTTCCTAACCAGAGCTTCTAAGCGTTGGAGCGAAAAATCAGGCATCAAGCTGGTATGAAGCTCCATGAAAACCGAATCCGAGGCTCTGATTTCTTCCAGCCCGCGTATGCTTAGTCCCTTTTCATCGTTCAAACCAAGACCGACGAAAACGAGTTCCCCCAATCGATCAACCTCTCAATTCAGTAAGAGGTATGACAACTTAAAGCGTTCTGCTGTGGTGGGACAGCCAAATTTAGGGAATGATTTTCGCAGAAAACAAAAAAATGATGCGGCCCTTACTACTTTTTGCTGATCTCGCCCTTGGCAACCATGAGATCGTAGTATTTCTTGCAGGTTTCCATTGAAACCGCATGTCGGCTGCAAAAATTGACAAGGACTTTCTCGGTTGGCTCGCTCGGCGCTTTCTCCTGTATCATTTCCTTGAGTTCTTGAATTTTTTCTTTAGACATCTTTTCAGCCATCTCAGTCTCATCTCTAACTGTTTGGTACCTGCGAACCCATGATTATGTGTTTCGGTTTAACATCAACGCCAAGAGCTATAGATATGTCGAAAGTTGACACAAGAGTTTTAAAGCTAACCACGCCAGGTTTGGATAGTTGAGGCAAGGAGGAGGCTTCCCTCACTTTTTCCATGAATTTCTAAGAATCATTGTTTTTGTAACAACCAGAGTTTCGTTTTCTCGGATTTTGACGCCGAACTTGAGTCTTTCACTGTCTGGTGATTCATCCAAATGTCGACATTCGTACGTTCTTCAATTTGTTTTTTCAAGGTTTCAAGTGGTCAAGAAGCTTCTTCGAGTTTCCTTCTGCAAGCTTCAACCTCTCTTCAGATACGCTGAGCAATGACAGAAGTTCGCTCGTGTTCTTGACAAAGGAAGCTCCCTTACATTTTAACTCAAGCAGCAGTTTTGTGGCCTTCCCCTGAGTGAAATCTCTTTTTTCAATTGGAACTTCGTCTATGACAAAAGTAGGTATATTCTCTTCCAGTGCCTGCCTTGCTGCCTCCAAGTTTTGGATGTTGCCGTGACCAAAAGGAACTGATGTCACCACCACCATGCTTGCTTTGCTGATCATATCCATGTTAGCTTTATGGGCAGTCTCAGTTATGGGTGAGAAAGGCGCTTCAGTTGTAACTGGAATTTTCAGAAACTCGCCCGTTTCGAAGTCCGTGTCTAACACATTGAGGACTCCGGCTGTAACTGTATAGCCTTCTTCAAGGAGAGTTTTCATCAACGGAGCCCCAGTGCCGGCCCCACATATGAGATGAATGGCGCATTTTGTAGACAGAGAGGGCTTTGAGGGTGACAGAGGAATGACAAAGACAGAATTCGTGACCAAATGCTTCTTTACTATTGCATCAACATTGAAAACGCCCTTGATGTTTTCACTGGTCAGAACGTCAGCAATTTCTCCAGCTGCGAAAATCTTACCCTTCTTGAGCATGATAGCGGAGGTGCAGTACCGCGCGGCTAGGTTCAGATCATGGAAGACCGCCAAAACTATCAACTTTTCTTTCACGCAAAGACCTTTAACAAGATCCATTATCTCCAGCTGATTCACGATGTCCAGATGCGTCAGAGGTTCATCCAGCAAGAGAACTCTCGGTTCCTGAGCCAGGGCCCGAGCAATGATTACACGCTGCTTCTCTCCACCGCTTAGCTCATTGATCGGTCTTTCCGCAAATTGCCAAGTATTGGTGAGCAGCATAGCTTTTTTTGCAATAGCTAGGTCTTTGCTGCCTTCCATTTGGAAACGGGTCATATGTGGATTTCGTCCCATTAGGACAACATCTAAAGCAGCAAAGCTGAAGCCTATGCTGCTGTCCTGCGGGACTATAGCTAGTTGTTTCGCGACTTCTATGTTCTTCAACGAGTATATGTCGGTTTTGTTCAGGAGAATCGTGCCTCTATGAGGTCTAAGAGTCCTGCTTATACTCTTGAGTAGTGAGGTCTTTCCAGATCCGTTGGGTCCAAGTATTCCAAAGAAGTCACCCCCCTGCAATGCGAGACTCACATCTTCTAAAACTCTCACAGAATCATAACGGCATTCAATGCCATCAACGTTCAGCAATACCACTTTCTGTCGCCCTCACAGAGCATAGCTTTGTTTTCTCTTTCTGAACAGAACAATGAAGAAAGGAGCACCAGCGAGCATGGTTATTATTCCAACAGGAAGCTCGAGCGTCGAAGCAAAAGGAGTTACCACGACTCTGGCTATAGCATCACAAGTGACCAGAAAGATTGCGCCAACTATCGTGGAAGCTGGAAACAGGATGCGATGATCCGGACCGATCACCAGTCTTGTTATGTGCGGAACCATTAAACCTACAAAGCCAACAAGACCGCTGAGCGAAACTGCAGCAGCTGTTACAAGTGACGCGAGCACTAGAAGGATCTGTTTTGTTCTCTCAACACGCACTCCTAGGTGCTGGGCAGTTTCTTCGCCAAGAGCAAGAAGATTCAAATCTCGAGTATACAGGAACATCGCAGAAATCCCAACCACAATAAACGGGAACACTGCCCAAATATCCGACCAAAGAACATTTGAAAAGCCACCTATCAGCCAGAATACTATCGCGTGAAGTTCATCACCAGCAATCACCTCAAGAAGAGCAACCACGGAATAGAGAAAGAAATTAACTGCGATTCCACAAAGCAACAAAGTTGTCACTGGAACTCTCGATCCAACCCGAGAAATATTGTAGACCAAAAACATCGCAAACAGTGCACCAAAAAAAGCTGACACTTGGACGAGGCGCAAGCCTAGCAAAGTGAAGCCTCCTCCAAAAAGGATTGAGAAAGAAGCCCCAACAGCGGCTCCAGCGGACACACCTAGCACGTACGAATCCGCCATCGGATTCCTGAAAACACCTTGGTAGACAACACCCGCTGCAGCCAAAGCAGCACCTACAACAACGCCTGCTATTATTCTGGGCAGTCGTATCTGAAGGATAATTGCCGTATCCTTGGGCAAAACAAGTGAAGAGTCAACGAAGCTGTTCACGAATGGGAGCTGCTTGCCCAATATCGCTAGTATGTTTTCAAAGGGAATCTGAGCATAACCAACGTTCAAGGAGAAAAGAACCGTCGCAATGGAGGCGAGTATCAAAACAACTACGGCGTACTTCCACCGTGACGCACGCTTGAAATAGGTCGCCTCGACATTGCCCGTGCTCATGGCATCCACAAAAAAAGAGGGTTGTTTAAAAGAGTTCTGGATGGAAGAACCTTGCCAGTTCCTCAACTGCATCCGCAACTCTTGGTCCAGCTCTAGCGATGGTGTCAGAATCAACTTGGCATAATCCATTTTTCTGCACAGCACTGACGGAGCTCCAACCAGGTCTTGCCTTCACGGCTTCCAAGCTTCCCCAAAAAGGCGCCCCAAAGCCCATACCCTCCTTTGGCAGCAGTATTATGTCTGGATTCCGTTCAATGACTGCTTCAGCGCTCGATTGGAAATAGTCCAGAACTTGATCAGCAAAGATGTTAGTTCCGCCAGCTTTTTCGATAAGCTCGTTTTGCCATGCTTTTGAACCAGCAGTCCAAAGGGATGTAGGATCATACCAGACTTCGTAGTAGACTTTGGGCCTCTTGGCCGCAGCCACCTTGGCTACCACTACATCAATCCTATCCTGAATATTCTTTGTCAAAGCTGCAGCTTCAGCCTGTTTTCCTGTCGCATTCCCAACGAGTTCGATATTGCTCAAGACGCCTTTGATGTTGGCAGGATTTAGCACTAAGACCTTGTATCCGAGGTTGCGCAAGGTTGCGATTGTCGGACCTTGAACGCCAGCAGTGGCAAGTATCAAGTCGGGCTCAAGAGAAGCAATCACTTCCAAGTTCGGATTGTCAAAACTTCCAATACTAGTCATGTTGCCAGCTGCGACCCAATCTTTAAAAGTGTAAGGATAGTTGCAGTAGTCACTTACGGCGACAACCTTTCTGTCTAGATCTAACGCAAATGCTATTTCTGTTGTGCTCGGGGCAAGTGATATGATTCTCTCTGGAAGATCATCTAATCTGGTAACGTAGCCAGTGTCATCAACCAGATTGTGCAAAGCTTCAAGTTGCAAAGCAACCTGACCTTGATAGTATAGATATGCTATTGCTGCCGTGGAAATCAATGCAATTGCGACGACCGCTGCAATAACGAGTTTTCTATTCATTGTTTCCCCTTCTGTCTGGATGGATCATCCATCCTAATTAATAAAACTTTCTCAAAACGCGCCGGGCACAAATACGAATTGCGATGACTCAAGGCACGATTTTCTTGAACGCTGACAATACGCCGTGGCAATCACACGCAGTCGCAACCAAGAACGCAGTCTTTCTGCCAGCCCAATCGAGTAACTCTACCAGTTCGCTGGATTTCAAAGCACCGATTCCAGGGGCAACTGAGTGACTGACCAACACGAATGCTTCAGGGCTGGCGAACTTCAATAGTTCAGTCATAGTGCAGGGTCGTCTTGCTCCAGACGAAGGGCAGAGCACCGGCATGGAACATTTATCAATACAATGGTGGTCTCTGTTGAAGCTAGTAATCAGCCGTCCTTTCCCTGCTTGCAGGATAACAGCCTGCGGTAATCTAGACAAAACACCTTCCAGTCCGACGGACCAAGGTTGGAGTTCATATTTTGTTCTTGCCAAGTCAGCTGCCAGATGAGTGGGGACCGTTGGAAAAACAAATTCCACATCCAACGTCTCCATCAAATTCAAGACTACTTTGAGATCACCTCTGATAAAAAACTCACCCTCAAACTCCACGGAAGATACTGTTTTCAGTCCAAAATGCGTCGCTGCCAAACAATTCGGATCGACATCAACAACCACAAAACTCATGCCCTTCTCTCTCAGGAGTTCAACTGCGTATGTACCATATTTTCCACCGCCAGCGATTATGTTCATGGCTCTGAGTCCTGACCTGCTTGTCTGCCAAATATTAGGTCATCTCAATACAGACCATAAAAACTTTCCCTTCAAATTTAGACTGAGCAAACTCGCAAGAAAGAGATTAATGCTTCATCCCATGAGAAAAGAAGTGGGTCAATGCGCCAAAAACCTTCAAAACAATGAAAGAAACGTTTATATCCCGTTGAGCAGCTTTGGATTTTTGGCGATAGTAACAGCCCCGCAATTATCACTATGGCGGCGGCTCAACCCTTACCATAAAGGCGAATTTGCCCTGTAGGAATGACGGTGTTGGCCTCCAATTGCGGGAACAAAAATGACGACCAGACCTGCACAGTTCGGTCCGATCATGGGCTTTGACGTTGTGGAATGCTTCAACCCTCCAAATCCAGTAAGGCGCTTAAGGCGAAACGTACCACACACAATTACATCCTGCAGTTCAATGCGGAGTGTCACAACTCCGGTTGATCCTGCCGGACCCCACTGCTATCGGGATAGGACTAAGACATGCTAGTCAAGCGCTCTCAAGCCAAAATGAGAGTGCGGCGCACAGCTCAGTAACACGTGGCTAACCTGCCCTCGAGACGAAGATAACCCCGGGAAACTGGGGCTAATCCCCGATAGGCGAAGAGCTCTGGAATGAGCCTTCACCCAAAAGGCGGTTAAGTTATGCTCTTGACCGTCGCTCGAGGATGGGGCCGCGTCCGATCAGGTTGTTGGTGAGGTAACGGCTCACCAAGCCTTTGACCGGTGCGGGCCGTGGGAGCGGGAGCCCGGAGATGGGCACTGAGACAAGGGCCCAGGCCCTACGGGGCGCAGCAGTCGCGAAAACTTTGCAATACACGAAAGTGTGACAGGGCTATCCCGAGTGCCGTCCGCTGAGGATGGCTTTTACCCAGTCTAGAAAGCTGGGAGAATAAGGAGAGGGCAAGTCTGGTGTCAGCCGCCGCGGTAATACCAGCTCTCCGAGTGGTGTGGATGTTTATTGGGCCTAAAGCATCCGTAGCTGGCCAAGCCAGTCCTTTGTTAAACCCAACGAATTAATCGTTGGATTGCGGGGGATACTGCTCGGCTAGGGGACGAGAGAGGCCGACGGTATTTTCGGGGTAGGGGTGAAATCCTATAATCCCGGGAAGACCACCAGTGGCGAAGGCTGTCGGCTAGAACGAGCCCGACGGTGAGGGATGAAAGCTGGGGGAGCGAACCGGATTAGATACCCGGGTAGTCCCAGCTGTAAACGATGCAGGCTAGGTGTTTGGGCGGCCACGTGCCGCTCTAGTGCCGCAGGGAAGCTGTTAAGCCTGCCGCCTGGGGAGTACGATCGCAAGATTGAAACTTAAAGGAATTGGCGGGGGAGCACCACAAGGGGTGAAGCTTGCGGTTTAATTGGAGTCAACGCCGGAAATCTCACCGGGAGCGACAGCAGGTTGAAGGCCAGATTGAAGGTCTTGCCAGACGAGCTGAGAGGAGGTGCATGGCCGTCGCCAGTTCGTGCCGTGAGGTGTCCTGTTAAGTCAGGCAACGATCGAGACCCGCGTCCTCTGTTGCAACTAGCTCAGAGCTGGGCACACTGAGGAGACCGCCGCTGATAAAGCGGAGGAAGGAGCGGGCCACGGCAGGTCAGTATGCCCCGAATCTCCCGGGCCACACGCGAGCTGCAATGGCAGGTACAATGGGTTCCGACCTCGTAAGGGGAAGGCAATCTCGAAAGCCTGCCGTAGTTGGGATTGAGGGTTGTAACCCATCCTCATGAACATGGAATCCCTAGTAATCGCGTGTCACTAGCGCGCGGTGAATACGTCCCTGCTCCTTGCACACACCGCCCGTCGTTCCACCCGAGCGACTCTTGGGTGAGGCGTAGTCTTCATTGGCTGCGTCGAATCTTAGTTTTGTAAGGGGGGAAAAGTCGTAACAAGGTGGCCGTAGGGGAACCTGCGGCCGGATCACCTCCTATGAAACGATCTTAAGCGTTTACTGGAGGAGCAAGGAGGAAGCAGAGGAAACGTCAAAGCCCAATGAACTATCGTCTCTGTTGTTTTGTGAGTGAAGTGAATATTTGTTTTGTTTGCCTTTTTGTGGAAAATTAATAAACAAAAAACTCTGAATTGGAATGTGAAGGCTGAGTTGTGAACGAGAAAAAAGAACTGTTGACCATGCTCCGGGAAATGTGGCAGAGGGGAGATTCGTCTCTGCATCGGATTTATTCCTCATGGGAAGAGTTGGAGCTACATGTGGATGTCAGAGCCAAGAGAAAAGTGGGTCAGGAGAAGCATGTTTTACGATCCTGCCCAAATTGTGGTGAGAAGCAGATTGTTGCTGCTTCGGTTGCGGGGTTTTTCCCGTATCAGAATTGTGAGTCATGCAGAGAGGCTTTCTATGTTAACAGAGACTTGACCATAAGAAGAGTCGGAGCTGAAGAGAGGGAAAACATGGCTGCATCGTGGGTTCAGATAGTTGAAGATCTCAGGAAGAAAAGAATGGCGATAGTGTTCAAACTGGAATAGAGATGCTGGGTCAGTGAAAGGTCTGTTTTTCGATGCTTCTGCTGCAATCGCAACGGTATTGCGACTATGAACCGGGTTGCGCTGGGTGCGCGTGAAGTTGTTGAAAGGTAAAGGAATGCTGTGGGAAACTAGTGATTGCCTTACTATGCAATTGAATTTGCAGCAAAAAAGAAAAAGGGATGTGTTTTTGGCTTTTTGCTTACTGGGTTGATGTGGCCGGGACTGCGGCTGATGGAACAACCTGTTTTGCTTGAACAACGACTGTACCTGCCATGCGGTCGCTGTACTTCTGCCTCTTGTCGCCAGCAGTTGCTACACCGAGCAGCCAGTCGAGGAGCAGAAAGACCCAGAAGATTTTGCTGATATTGCGAATGAATGATTGCCCGTAGCTAACCTTTCCGCCATTAACGGTCTGAACTTGCAAGCCAAAGATTCTTTTTCCGAGAGTCCCTCCCCATGTGACTTCGAGGACAAGGAAGTATAGCACTGAGAGGATGCCGGTCACGAGCGGTATTATCAGCACATATCCCCAAGCATTCCATACACCCGAGAGAGCGCCTACGAAAAGAAACGGCACAAACAAGACCATCGCTAGGACAGCGGCGATGATGGCGAGTATGATACTGTCAACGATGAAAGCAACTAACCGCAGGAGCCAATGACCCATATCAATTTGCGAACTGCTATCTGTAGACATTCTTTTCAGCCTAAACAGGTATTTGTGGCTTACAATTAATATCATTTTCCATAGGTTTAACCAACAGAAGAAAGATTGTTGTTCCGTGCTTGGAGCGAGTACTCTTTCTCGGCAAATCCGTTTGCATATTGTTATGCTTTCCAAAGGGCATTGCCGTTGCCAGCAGCTTTTTCCAGTTCTCGGGGCATCGACCAATCTCTAGGTAGGACCTGTTGTGATTCTGTCTTTTGGAAGTAATCCTGAAAAAAGTTTTTATAAGCACTTTTTCATGTTGCAACAAGTGACTTATAGCATGACTGCAGAAGCAAGTGAGAAGAAAGTTGTGAAAAGAGCAACAGTTATTTTCCTTGGGGTTGTCTGCATAATCCTTTCTGCAAGTTTGGTGGCGACGTTAGTTCTCTATTTGCCGACTTTGAACGCGGTGAGTCAGTTGAAATCTGAGATTGCTGCCAAAAACAATGTTATCGGTTCACAGAATTCCACGATAAGCTCTCAGATCCAGCAAATCACTGCCCTTCAGAACAGCCTGCAGCAGGCATCTGATAAAGATGAGGAAATTGATTACCTTAGGAGTTATGTCTCAGATCTCTTGAATATAATCTACATGAATGCCTCTGCAACTCTGTTGCGAAACCAGGGTGTACAGTTGGGGGCGAATGATAGCTTCAGCCTCTGGAGTGACTACCTCACCTACGCTGGTTACATTACCGTTCAGGTGCAGTCAAGCAGCAACACAACTTATGTGCAAGTCACCTACACAGCCTTCGAAGTTTATTATGACGAGAAGATCGTCGTAGGCACCGACGGCGTAGCTTCTTTTCCGGTTCTTCCAACGTCGATGATTGATATAAGGCTGGGCAATAGTGAACCATCAGAGGTTGTCAGCGCCACTGTTACAGTTGTGTATCGATTCTAGTTCCCCTTCCTTTCTTAATTCTTCGCTTAAGATTAAGCGAATATGACTCTTGGAAAAGTGGTCTATCGAAAAGCTTCGATTTGCAGTCATTATTCGATATATATAGCGGGTTGCGCGGGGATTGCCAACTGAGCCCTTTTCTTAGGGTCGTATCTTCCCGGGTCCTCTTCGTTGCACACTGTGATTTCAGCATCGAAACGTTCTCTCAGGAAGGGCAATGCTTCTGCGATAATTCTTTTCTCTTCCATCTGTTTGATTCGACGCAAGTTTGCTTTCCTTTCGGTCGAGAATTTGTTCAAGTTTTTGATAAGCTTCGGCACTAAGGCTGCAGCATCCTTCATATGTGATTTGAAGGCAGGATCAGCACTGATTTCCTTCATTACGTTACCCATTCCAGCTTCGCCAGTTTCCGCTTTTTCCAGGACCTTGCTAGACAAATCATGCTTCCATGCTGCAGCAGTGTAATAGAATATGTGTTTTGGTGCAATCTTTGTGGCTCTCAGCACGGATAGCGTGTCGTCGATCAGATCAATCAGCAGGTTTTCCCTCTCTTCGGCGGTTAGGTCCAGTTTTTCTCCGTCAGCTTTTGGCCACTCAGCCAGAGAAACAAATCCAGTACCGCCTATTCTGCTCCATAATTCCTCACAGGTATATGGTGCGAATGGCGCCATGAGCCTGACCCATGCTTCAACACACTCGCGAATCGATCCAGGACCTGCTTTCCCGCGTCTTTGAATGTACCAGCGAAAGTCGTTCCATGTTTCGAAAAAAGCAACCTGTAATGCCGTTCTTGTCTTAAGCTCGTCAAGACCTGTGGAGACGCTGGTTATACGCTTTTGGAGCTTGCTTTGTAGCCATTGTTCCAAGTGACGTATAGTCTTGTTTTTTGCTGATTTGTGGAGATCTTCGACGAATTTGCCCCATGCTTCCAATTTGCTCTGTACATCAGAGACATTATCGCTTCGCCAGTCTGGGTCATTCATTTCTTCTGCGCCCAGCAGTAGAGCACAACGTGTGGCGTCTGCGCCATATCGTTCAACCGCGCCTTTCATTGTTATGAAATTGCCCTTTGACTTATGCATTTGTTTGCCCTCAATCATTAGCATGCCATTCACGCCGATGGCGCGTGGCCACAGTTCAGGCGGAAACAAAGCGACATGATGGAAGATGCAGAAAGTCAGGTGATTTGGCACAAGTTCTTTGGCTGATATCCTGAGGTCGAAAGGGTACCAGTACAGGAACTCTTGTCGCATCGCGTCTATGGTGTCGGCGCTTATCCCTGTTTTGAGGCTTACAGTTGTGGTGTTTCCCTTTCCTAGGAAAACGTAGTCAAGCATTTCGTGTGTTATTGCTTCGGGATTTATTCTTCGTTCGTTGATGTGTTTGCTGATTGTGTAAAATGCCATGTAGACTGTGCTATCGCTCAGGGTCTCTACTATCCAGCCTTTTCCCCAAGGAAGTGGAGTCCCGAATCCTGTTGTCCTTGCGCACGCCCATTCCTTCAGCCAGTCGATCACAGCTATGAACCATTGTCTAGCTGTCTGCGGAAAAAGTTTCATTCCGGCCACGGCTTCTTTCGCTTTTTGCTTCCATCTAGGATCCGAATAGTTGAGGAACCATTGGTCGCTAAGGACTTTTACGACGCATGGCGTCAGGCATCTGCAGAGTACTGGTTGAGGCAGATCGAACATCGAGTCAGCCACTCCGCTTTGTCTTAAGTCTCGTACGAGAGCGTCCTTGACATCACGAACGAGCTTTCCCGCGTAAGGACCACAGTTCTCGTTGAGAACGCCAGCGTGGAATTCTTTCTTGTAGAGTTCTTTCGTGGCTTCCTCAGCTTTGGGGTCGTATTGATTTCTCACGCCCATTTGCTCGACAATTTCTATGGCTGGGAACGCACCATACCCTTCAACCCTAATCAGGGATATGGGTTTGATATGCTGCACTTTTTCGTAAGCAATTCCGAACTCCTTCAATGCCTCAGGTTTTTCTTGAAGATCCTTCAGGGCGAGCCAGTCGTAGGGTGCATGGCCTGGCACACTATACACCACGCCAGTTGTTTGTTTCGGGTCGACGAACCAGCCGGGCAATATTGGATATACTGCTTTTGTTAGGGGGTGGGCGAAAGTCTTTCCTATCAGATCCCTGCCTTTGAATGTGCGTTTCACTTGGACTTTTCTGTCCTGCTCGCTGAGTTTGGCTGCGGCTTCTTGACTGATTATCCAAGTTTCCTCGTTGACAGATGCCTCAACGTAAACGGCGTCCGGATTGATCCACAGGTTAGTAACGCCATAGATCGTTTCCGGTCTGAATGTGGCCGCTGGCAAGAATGTATGATCATCCAGCTTATATTTTATGAGAACGTATTCCTCAGGAGTGACGCCTTCGCCCACTTGACGGTCATGGTCGCCGGTTGGGCTTTTATCTCTCGGGCACCAGACGACGGGGTGTGTGCCTTTCGAAACGAAGCCCTTGTCCTTGAGGTTCTTGTACTGCCACTCGATGAATTTCTTATATGCGGGCATGGCAGTTGTGAATTCGCGCCGCCAGTCAATTGAGAATCCAGTGGCTTTGGCAGCTGCCCGACCCTCGTTTGTGTAGTATTGAGCCATATAGAGCGGGTCAACAAACTTCTTCAATTCGGTTTCAGGCACACCATCGACTTCCGACAAAACGCGTATGAAAGCCTCATCGCCCTTTGCCACGCGCTCACTAGCCCCCAGAAGCGGTTGGCCTGTCCAATGCCAAGACCACGGCCAAAGAACATTGTAGCCCTGCATGCGTTTGAAGCGCACGTAGGCATCTACACGAGTAGCTGTGAAGGTGTGACCCACATGCAGAGGCCCGTTCATGTAAGGGTATGGAAAAGTGACCAAAATCTTCTTCCGTCGCGGGTCAGGGTCAGCCTCGAATATGTGAGCTTCTTCCCAGCGGCGTAGCCATTTTTCTTCGGTTTGCTTGGTCTGACTCATGAAACTTGTTGAATCTTGCCCACAGCTATTAAGAGTTATGCTTCAATTCCAGCTGTGGACCTAAAATATCAAATAGAGAATGCACCTATAGAGGGGAGCATGGACTCTGAGCAGGAACTGATCAAAGCCGTCAAGAGCATTGTGATGAAGAGAGGCAGAGAGGCTGTGAAAATTGCTCGAAAGGAAATCTTGAAAACAGCGGAAAAAGGCGGAATTGTTTCTGAGGCATTAGAACATTTTGCGAAAGTGACGCTTGCGGGTGGACTGCCCGTCTTTCCGGCTTTGGTTTCGCTTTGCAGGGAAGCTGTTGATGGAAAGACAGAGAAGACTGCCGCTGTAGGCGCAGCTCTGACCATTATCGCAGGGACAGCAGATGTTCACGATGACATTATTGACCAGTCAGCTGTTAAGTATTCTAAGAAGACTGTTTTTGGGAAGTTTGGCGGCCCTATTGCACTTCTCGCGGGAGATGCCCTGCTATCCCAAGGATTGGTTCTCCTTCTGGAAGAATGTGAAGCGTTATCCAGAGACCAGAGAAAAGCGATTATGTCCTTGGTTTCTGATGCTGTTTTTGAGATTGGAAATGCTGAAGCCATTGAAACTCGGCTAATGAGAAGGATTGACATTGAGGCAGAGGACTTGTTTGCGGTGATTAAGCTGAAAGCTGTTGTCCCAGAAGTTCACTGTAAGATTGGAGGAATCTTGGGAGGTGCCTCAGAAGAAGTACTCGAGTCTTTAGGGATCTATGGAAGAACCTTCGGGGTAGCCTCTTTGGTTAGGGATGAATTTCTTGATATGTTAGACTGTTCTGAGCTGCAGAATCGGTTGAGGAACGAATGCCCACCGCTTCCTATGCTTTATGCTCTCAAGAATCCGGGAATAAAAAATAGCATTGAAGAATTCTTGCACGAACGTAAACTAAGAATGGAAGACTTTCAAGCCGTGTCAACACTCGTTCTCGAATCTATGGAAGCAAAAGCCCTTGCTGACGAGGTCAAACCTACGATCCAAATGAAGCTATCCCCCGATCCCTTCCAAGCGAACCCTCTAACAAAAAGGGAGACAGCCTTATTACTGAGGGCTGCTATATCAGGGTTGTAGTTTGGAGTTTATCTCCAGCCTGCGATTCTAACTGGTTTCTTTGCCATTGTTTACCTTCTCCATCTCTCCAGATGTGTATATATGTAGTACAGATCTGCTTTTAAGCTTTGCTATTTGTATACCGTAACTACAGATTTGGGATTCTCAACCCTTAAAGATCTAAAAACTCAGAACAACACATGCGATCACAATGCTAGCGAAGGCATTCTCCAAAGGGATTGGAACAAACAGGAAAACTCTAGCTGTGAATGTAGTGCTCTTTGTGAGCGCTTTCATATGGTATTTTTATGCATTTGATTATCTAAGGCGAATGGCAGATTTCAACAATCTGGCAAGTTGGGGAACGACTTTTTTGGGGATATCCTCAGCTGCACTGGTGGGCACTTTGTTCATAGAGAAATTCAAGCGCAGATTCTTTTTCCTTCGCATCTGGATCCTTGCAGGTATTCCCCTGTCAGTGAGTCCAATCGTGGCAAATGCAACAACAACCGTCGGAATACTGGCCATATCTGCAGTGATAGGAGCGTATTTTGGCTTTGGCATACCTATATGCATGGGTTATTTTGCGGCTTCGGCGGGAACGGAGAAACGCGCTCGCCTTGGAGGGGTGACCGTGCTCTTCATGGGTGTAGGTCTCTTTTTCTTTGGGAATTTGGTGATTGAAGATGCAGTTTTGACTTCGCTTGTTCTTGCGTCTCTACAAATCGGCGCCCTTGCTTTTCTTGTTCTTCTCAAACCAGAAGAGAGACCGGCCTTGAAAGAGAATAGAGTGTCGTATAGATTCGTGATTTCTTACAAACCTTTTCTTCTCTATTTTGTCCCCTGGATAATGTTCTGTCTGGTTAACAACCTTACGTCCGGAGTTAAGAGCAGTCTATTTCCTAATGATGCTCAGTTTGTCTATAACTCAGAAATTGCAGCTAACTTGTTAGCTGGCATTTTCGCTGTCTTGGGCGGTTTCTTTGCAGACGCCATAGGAAGAAAGCGTCTGGCGGTGGTAGGATTTGCTTCACTGGGAATGGCATACGCATTTCTTGGTTTCTCTTCAGCAGGTAACCTGTTTGCATGGTATTTCTATACCGCAGTCGATGGTATTGCCTGGGGAGCTTTCTATACGATTTTCCTGATTACGCTGTGGGGTGACTTGGCGCAGCACAGGAATGCTGAGAAATTTTATGCAATTGGAAGCTTGCCTTATATATTTTCCAACTTTGCACGCCTATCCATCGGGTCATTCATTACAAGTTCAATAACAGAAACATACCAGATCTTCTCGTTTGCAAGCCTTTTCATATTTGCTGCAGTTCTCCCATTAATCTTTGCTCCTGAAACGCTTCCTGAGAAGGTAATCAAAGAGAGAGAGCTTGAGATCTACGTCAAGCAAGCTCAAGAAATCGCTCAGAAATACTATTAAGCCATTCTTGTTCTACCAAGAGCCATGTTCTTCCATGTGCTGCTGACGACTGAATGTAACCTGCAGTGCAGGTACTGTTTCGGGGAGAACATGGAGGATTTCGAGGAGGATTTTTCAGGGATCAAGGTTGATTATTCTTTGCCCAAGAAAGTAAGCTACGACTGGAGAACGCTGACTGATTTTTGCGGTAAGGATTCAGATTGCGTCTTAACGTTCTACGGTGGCGAACCCCTGATGTGCACGGCTGAAATAAGGCAGGTCATGGATTCTGTGAGGGCGAAATGGTTCATGATCCAAACGAACGGCCTGCTGCTGGACAGGTTGGAATCTGAATATGTCAATCGGTTTCACACTATCCTTGTCTCGATCGACGGAGATAAAGCTTTGACTGACTACTACAGGGGGAAAGGCACGTTCCGGCGGGTTGTTGAGAACCTGAAGTTGATCAGGAAAAACGGGTACAACGGTGAGTTGATCGCCCGGATGACTGTCATGGAGCAGACAGATATTTTCAGGCAGGTCACGTGGCTACTGAACAATCGTGATTTCTCGTTTTCTTCGGTGCATTGGCAGTTGAATGCTGGTTTCTGGGGAAACGATTACGCGAGACGTGACTTCAGACGCTGGAGCGAAGACAACTACATTCCTAGCGTGGCGAGGCTGGCGGAGTTTTGGGTTGACCAGATGGAGAAGAACCACGCTGTCCACAAGCTATACCCTTTTCTGGGCATAGCTAACTCGCTGCTGAACGGAGAAAGTGACAGTTTGCTTCGCTGCGGAGGGGGATGGATAAACTACACTATCCAAACCGACGGCAACATAGTTCCATGCCCCTCAATGGGGGGAATGAAAGACTATTATTTGGGCAACATACGCGACGCAGATCCATTGAAGCTCAAGAAACTGTTTGTTAGTAAACCCTGTATTGATTGCGAAACGCTCCAAATGTGTGGTGGACGGTGTCTCTACGCTAACATAACCCGGCGATGGAATGAAAACGCCTACGCAGAAGTCTGCAACACCGTCAAGAGCCTAGTCAACGCAGTGGAAAAACAACTTCCACGGATAAATCGGCTAATCAGTGATGGTGCAATAGGTTTGCATGCCTTCAACTATGTGAAGTACAACGGTTGCGAGATAATCCCATAAATTGGGCATGGGCTTTCTTAATAATCCATTAAACGGATGCAATACTACGCACCATATGGCTTCCGTTTCCTGAACAGCTTGTGACACTCAACTTCAGCGTGGAACTCAAATCCGACCTCCGTCAACCGAATTGCTTCATCCATCGTGTCAGCGACTTTGACTGTGAATTGGTCGTCAGCTTCCCCTTCATACATCATTCTTTCGATGTTTTCAGCAATTACCTTTTAGGAATGGCTTTGATGGCGTTTCCTAGTTCGTTGGTTGTTTTTTGAGAGGTTTCCGGGAGTTTGATCTTTTTGCTTTCTCACTCAACTTTTGATGGTTCTAACCAGTTTCGAGATTTGAAAACGGTCTTTCCGGCTAGGTTTACTTTTAAACAGTCTTCGTAAGGACACATTTCAACGCAACGCGTGCACAACATACACATTGAAGTCCTTATTTTTCCCCCCTTCTGTTCGTACACTTCGGTGACCTGCACTGGACAAACTCGTTTGCAAATCCCACATTTAGTGCATTTTTCTTCATCCTTGTCAAGATGAAGCACAGAAACCCATTTGAAACCTCTGAACCTATTCACGACAGCGATCGACGCTCCTGTTGGGCAAAACCGGCACCAAATGCGTCTCACCAAGAATGAACCTACAACCGTTAACGCCAAGAAAATTAACGCGTTAAAGGTGACAAAAATCTCGCTAAAAATCCCGCTAGAGTAATATATAACTTCCTGAACGTAGGGATAACTGAAATACAATCCGCCAACTTCTATTGGCCCTTTCCACGGTACAATCAGAGGTATTAGCGGACCAAGCAAGATTCTCAGGGGCTCGAAAGGACCCGCAAAAAGTAGTGCCATAAGAGTGGCAAGATCCAACGACGCAGGAGGCTCTATCAGACTCAGGACAAAAGGTACGATTAAAAAGAAAAGCAATAACACATACCGGAAGTTATGCAGGAACTTGTTGAATTTGTCGGGAAGGTTTCGGTAGCGCATTTTAAAGGCCTTTCGGATTAGAGTAAGCGCATCCATGTATAAGCCGAATGGGCAAAGCCAACCGCAAAAGAATCGCCCCAAAACAATAGGCAGAATCAAAATAACGATTAACACGATAAGTTGCCATACAGGATACGTAAATAAATAGAAAACCGCAACCATGGCTACTACTTGAACAACGAATCTGAGGTAAGTTACTTTTGTCGCCAGGCCTTTTTTCCATATAAGGATAACCAATATCCCTGCTATAGCTAAGCCTGCAAGCACCGTTAATTTCAAGAGTTCGCCTACGAGTTCTAAAATCATGTTACTTTCGCCTTCACAACGTATGAAAAAACAGCTAAAGTGTAAAAACCTAATCCATGCGATAACCCAGTAGCGAAAGCTTCAAGATGCGACTGAGGAAATTCATTTGTCAACAACATGCGAAGGTCTCATGAAATTTTTATAGAGCAAAATATGGGCGAAAGCATTTAAATCTTACATTCTTTTTTCAAAAATAGCTTGTTTCGACCTGCAGCTGTCTATATGTTAAACTATGCCTGTGCGGATCAAAGGAGCCTTTACTACTCTCGTATTGTATTTCGAGAGATAGGCTAAACGTTCGCTGTCATATGGATAACTTTCCGTAGGTGGATAGGGGAAGCCACTCATAGCTTGGAACGGTAACGGATCAACTGTAAACTCGAATCCGTAGCCCCAATTCCCAGGCGGATCTTTGAACCAGCAAGCAACAAATAAGAAGAAGTCTCTTTCCATGCCGCCTTCAAGCGGTGGTAGATCAACGATAGGGAACTTGAGAGAAACTTTGTCACCCTGCATCCCGATAACAAACATATCATCCGCTTCGAGGACTAACCGTGTTACATCACCGTACCTTGTGAAGTTCCCGGAAGCAGTTGAATTCGTGCTGCCAAACTCTAATGGGTCAAGTGTAGCGGAAGGGGTGATTCTATGAACTTTTATTTTCTCTTGCGGGGTTACGTCTATTCTGATGTAATCGAATGTTACGTTGAAGAAATTGGTAATTCTGATTTTGTACTCGCTTACTCCTGTGGGAAAAAGCCCTGTCAAGTCTACAGCGAAGCTTCTAGGAACGTAATCTGAGGGTATCGGCATCTGCCTATTCTGTGGCACACGCACCCAATTTCCACTTGCATCACTAACCTCCATGTAGGGCGGTGGGTAAATCTGGGTGCCATTTGGCACCAGACCCCTGTTGAATGCCGCTTTGAAGTTATCTATCCAAGTGTAATAGTGTTCAGGTGCACCCCAATCAACCATTCCATGGATTACAAGCTTAATTTCCTGTGCACGAGATAAATCACCCAAGTTTAGTGTTAACTGGTTTAAGGTCATGTTGTCCCATGACGGACTGACCAGTCCATCACTACCAGGTGTGAAAATTCCATCCAGTTGGGCAATTTGAAACAGAACATCTTCTCCCTTTTCGTTATAAGCTGAAATTGGCGTTAACAGGTTGTTTTTGCTTACGGTATAAATTTCACCATTGAAATCTCGGTTGACATAATTCACCATAGTCGAATAAACGTCAGTTCCAATTGGGTGATCAACAACCATCAGGTAAGCTGAATCTAAGTAGAAGATTTCATCCCATTGTTGAAAGAGGACCATGTCATAATAGCCATTCTGGGCTTTAGTGTCTTGACTTGGAACCATGCTTGATGCAAACGGAAAAACCGCAACTAATTGGAAGATGAGCAAAAGAGATAAGATTAACGTACCAATCGTCAATTTTTTTTCGCGGCTTCTGCCACTCTTAACCAATATTGCACCAAGTGTTAAGAGAGATAGAATTATTCCTGCAACCATCAATATAATGAAGGGTAACTGTGCAGAGAAGAGACTCCCAAATCCTAATATCAAAGCAGAGTTACCGTTGTAGCTGGCATCAGCCCTTAGTTGTAATTGGTTTTTATCCATTTTTATAGTGTCCCAGGGGTTACCCCCACCGAACACTATGTCGCCTTTTTCATTGATGTAATCCATATATCCTAGCCAGCCTGCGTTTGAGACTTCAGTGACGTAGACGTAGTTGGTTCCGTTCCAGAAAAACAGCGACGGACAGGATGCGTATCCACTAATTACGGTATAAGTTGCAACTAACACCAGACGTTCATCTAACTTGAAAGTTCTCGACGTGCTTGTCACTCCATCGCTCCAGTATGAAAATTGTAATATGCCTGTTCCAACATTGACTATCTCTTCCACACTAATGCTGTGTTGCCCTACTGGAAGAAGCTCAACATAGGGTGTTTTGTAGGTCACTCCGTTTAGGATGAATGTTAAGGGTGTGGAGCCACCACCTGACCTCCCAATGGTGAGCGTGTGGTAGCCTGTCTTGACGACTGTGAAAGACCCACTTAGGGTATTCACTTTAACGGTGTGTTTACCTTCAGAAGTTGCAGCAAATGTGAATTCCACGATTGTAGATCCCCCTGGGAGCACTTCTATCTTCTTTCTTTCCAAGAGTGCCCCATCAACAGTTAGCTTCAATGCGATACTTTCCAGTTCTATACTTGGGTTTGTTGCTGTTAAGGTGACGGTTATCGTTTCATTTTCCCAAGTTTCGTATGGATTAATTCTTAGATTGGAGAGAACTATTTTGCTGATTTCGGGCGCCGCTGGCTTAATTTTAAAAGTGCCATTTAAACCATTTATTTCTACGTAGTAATTGCCTTCCCTATTTTCGAAAACTGTAAATTCAACTGTCTTGGATTCTTTTCCCAACAGGAGGATTTCCTGCGCCTCCCTAAATACTCTGTTGATAGTAAGGTTTGCTGAGTAGGCTCCGTCCATGTCACCTATATTTGTGACATTTACCGTAACTAGTATAGGATCCCCTACTTCTGCTTCAAGTGGGTTAATCATGAGATCTGTCACATTGAACTCGGCTGGCTTTGGTGCAGTGACGATTAAGCCTTTGTCCTGAAGGTAGAAGTAGGTTCCTGCCGCGACCGCAACCACTATTATATCAATAAAGAGGATAGCTTTCAGTTTGGAGAGAGCTCTGCGAGATTGCAATATATGTTCCACTTTATTAGTGCCTCCATTACGACCGTGTTATATTTAAATTGTTTGGAAATGTCATGCCAACTTTCAAATGTTACACTTATAGAGCGCTGCTGGGTACGCTTTGAGACCTCTATGGAAACGTGAGGTGTTGAACCATTGCTTGTACTCGTCTAGTTTGCCATTGACCCATCGTGGAGATTTTCCGAATGGTTAACGAATTCCCGGTTGAGGTTTTAGATGCACCATTCGACCTTGCCTTTGTCTTGAGGGTAAGAGGGATACGCAAAATGAACCTCGATATGACGGCTCCGGCACCGCTCTTTCCATTGATCTCTGGATTGCCGTCCATGATCGCATAGAATAGCCTCAGGAAACCTGCCGACTTTCTCTAAAACAGCCACCGTTTCAGCGGTTGTCACGCCATGATCAAGCTGCTCAGCTACAACGATGAAGCGGCTGTGTTCGTCAGTGCAGACCAAAAACCAGTACTTCTTGCCTGCAACACTAAATGATCCTCTGAAGACCAGCTACCACAGCTTTCCACGTGCAGTGGCTCTAAAGAATTTCCAACGTTTGAACTCAGGCTGATAACCGTGCCGTTTGTTTCTTGCGGGGACTTTGTTGACGGTTTCTCTGGACAGCTCTAAGCCTTGGACACAATTCGCTGTTTCCAAGATGAAGCCTGGAAGAGAGCAGAGGCATTGCTCCATGTGTGCAGTTCCCCCATTGGAAGGTGGGTCTCAGCTTGAGGATTGAAAGCTAAACTTGCAACGTGACTTTGCTTTCTCTGGGCTGCCGTCGCTTGTCCTTGAAGCTTTCTGCTCCACGATGTTTTCCTCTTCGCAGCCATCGGTACACCGTTTGCCTAGTGGTGCTGAAAGTCTGCGCGATGCCCTTGACCGTTAGTTCTTTCCTGAACTTCCTGAAGGCTCCCCTAACGTCAGGAGAAAGCCTCACATTATCACCCGATAAACTTGGCTGCACTATGAATTAGAGTGCAACGTTAGCAAGCTGACTTTACATCCTCAGACAAAAACCTAACTAATACTAAGGTCTGAAGTCTCTCATATCCGAGCAACATGACGTGTCATGGATTCTTTGTTTTGTGCTGTTCCGTGGCTACTTCCCAATGCCTGAAGGTGCAAAAGGGAATTTGCGTCAAGTTTGGGTTGGCTTGCTGCGGTGAATTGCTCTTTTTTCCGGAGGTAGAAGTTGGTTCTCACGGCCGCTGTACTGGCGAACAGGTTGCCATCCTTTCCAAGTTCTTGTTCTTCGGAAACCAGAGAACCATGCCGATCGTTTTGGCAGAAGAAGACCTGTGCTGCAACCTTCTTTTGATGCCGATCTTGCTGACGAACAACACGCAACAATCCCAATGGCTCATCCAATTGAGAGATGCTATTTATGGAAACTGCAGCAAAAAATAGCAGCCAGAATACGCCGCTGCTCAACATAGTAATTGCCTTGTGAAACCTGAAGACTACTGCCAGCCAAAAAAAGAAATGAGCTTTCAGAATTTCTCATGTGGTAGAAGAAAAGCATTTGCTGCGTGACTTTTTTTCTTCTTCTCGACGCTGCAGGCTTTAGAAGAAAATACCAGCCCGTTCACAGTCGGTGTTAACTGACCGAGTTGAGCCAGTGAAAAACCGACTGGTAGCAGTCCAAATGCGTAGTGCAGTGGGCGACTACCTCCAGAGCCCCCCAGGCAACGAGTGTTGCTGTCATACAGTGAAAAAAGGCAAACAACCACACGTGACGGCGAAAATTCCTATGGGAAGAGATGCTGAAAGCTACAGTCAGACAATTTTTGTTTGAGCGTCGAGACTCTTCTTTTCTTTCTGGGCGATTCAGTCGCCAGCCCAAGATCTGCCTTGAGCCTGCGCTTCCTCGCTTAAACCAAGAAAACCCACGTTCGCTGCAGCAGGTTCGTTGGCTCGGCAGTATCTCTGACTGCTTGGTACGTATCTCCTAAGAAAGTAATCCCAAAACTGAAAGCCTCTGACCAATTCCATATTTCCCTTTTTCAAGTCTATCCCTAGATGCCCGCTGCCAATTCAAATAGAATTGTTCTAGCCCGGAAAGTTTCAGCTATCGGAGACCGCCTTCAGCAGGAACCGAATCAGGACCAGGAGACATATTTTGTGCTGGATGCAATCTCCAGAAGAAGAATACAACCAAGTCTCAGGATATATGATTGAATTCTATCGAGCTGTAACCAAATAGTAAACCTCGAAACTCCTCGGACTTGTCTGTTTAGTCCTCACAACCTTAAGCCCAACTTTATCAGTCAACATCTTAAGCTCGTGAACAAAATCCTCAACGTAATCCAGAACGCCACAGCTATAACAGAACGAGCCCATAATAGAAAGCGTCACAACTTCAGGTGTCACGTTAACCACTTTTGCCACCGCTTCAGGACTGCGATACCGGTTGTAAAGCAAAACCGCCCTGCGCACAAGATCTTCAAGCTCAACCTGCGAAACCAGCCCCCTACACCCCACACAAGTAGCGTAATTCACACAAGCTATTTCTTCCCTTCATACCCTAAATTGGAATCCGAGCCCCGTCAAAACCGAGCTTCGAAACCCCCAACTCATCCCGAACCTCACGCAAACGAGACAAACTAAACACAGGACCATCACGACACACTCGGTACTTACCAATCATGCAGCTGCCGCACAAGCCTATGCCACACCGCATCAGCCGCTCCAAACTAGCTTCCAAAGACACGTTTCGCCTGTCTGCAAGATCAAAAACCTTGCGCAACATCTGCTCAGGACCACAAGCGTAAATCATGTTAAAGCTCTCTCTGTCAAGCAATTTCTCGAGCGGATCCGTAGCCAAACACTGTAGACCAAAGCTCCCGTCCTCAGTCGCACAAACAACATTTTCTTCAGAACAAACATTTCCCAGTTCCTGCAAGAACAATAATTCATTTCTCGTCTTCGCACCCATCACAAACGAAAGGCGATCAGCCTTAGCCGAAAGACGCTTAGCCAAAAACAACAAAGGCGCAATGCCAGTCCCCCCGCCAACAAGCAACACCTTCCCACGCGTCTCAGTGAACCAGTTCCCGAAGGGACCGCGAACACCAACAAGCTCACCCGCCTTCATCCCATGCAGGTGCCTAGTCGCATCACCTACCAGCTTAACCGCAACCGAAACCTCGCCACCGCCCACACCCAAAACGCTCAAAGGAATCTCGTCAACTCCAGGTATCCAAAGCATCAAAAACTGACCGGGCTCAGCCTTCGAACAGAGCTTATCCACAACCCTGAGAGTCTTAACCGAAGGACTCTCTGGTCTCACATCCAAGATCTTCACCGCTCTGAGCGTGTTAGCTCTGGTGAGACAGCCCGACAATCTCCTTCACACTCCTGTATCCCCTTCTCTGAACATAACTGGCAATACCCTTGTTGATTTCTTCAAAAACTCCTAAATCCCCAAACGCTACAGCAGTGCCAACCTGAACCGCCAAGGCCCCTGCAAGAAGGAACTCAACAGCATCCCGCCATCCACTAATACCACCGCAACCGAATATTGGAACCTCAACAGTTTCAAAAACATCATACACGCACCGAAGAGCAATTGGCTTAATTGCAGCCCCCGACAGCCCACCCTCCACGTTGCTCAGCACAGCTCTCTGAGTATCCACTTCAATTGCCATCGCCTTCACAGTATTGACCAGAGTCAACGCATCAGCCCCCGCCCCAACGGCAGCCTTGGCGACTTCAACAATATCCGTCACGTTCGGAGACAGCTTAACGATCACTGGCTTGCGCAGAACAGCTTTTACATTCCCCACAACCTCAGCCAACAACTTCGGGCTCTGACCAATTTCAGAACCAGTCTTCTTAACATGCGGACACGAAACATTCAACTCCACCGCGTCCGCGCCAGCCTTGACAGCTTTCGCAGCAACCGAGACATACTCACCAGCTTGATATCCGAAGACACTCACAATCAAAGGGACCTTGAGGACACGCTTTGCATAAACAAGTTCCTCAGCAAAAGCTTCAATGCCAGGGTTCGGTAAACCCATGGCATTTATCAAGCCACCCTCAGCCTGAACCACGGTCGGGTTCGGGTAACCAACCCTAGGTTCCATTCCAACCGACTTTGTCACCACTCCCCCCACCCCTGCCTCAGCAACGCGCAGCATCGAATCCGCAGAATACCCCAGAACTCCGGAAGCCAAGACCGCAGGACTCGAAAGCTTCAAACCCGCAATATTCACGCTCAGCAAGCTCCTACCCAAAGGCATTCTGTTTTTTCCCAACCCTTGACAATAGAGTCTTCGCACGCCGCAAAGATAAAGCTTTAACACTCACCCTCAACTTCAACTGACAATCACAGCCCAAGACAGACTCCAACCAACAGCATCTTACAAGAAAGACGCTATAAATTCCTTGAAAAAATGGATCTATTCCTTTCCATTCCCCAAACAACAAACGAAACCCTTTAAAGCCCCAACCTCAAGTCTTCACGAAGAAAATCATCTGGAAGCAATGAAATGTCAGAATCAAACTTACCATTTAACGAAAAAATTTATCCACCAAGCCAAAAAACCTCAGCGGGAACAAAGCTGAAACAAGAATGGGAAAACTCAATTAAGAACCCACGCGAATTCTGGGCTGAAAAAGCCAAAGCAATCGACTGGTTTCAAACCTGGGAAAACGTCCTAGACGACACAAACCCACCATTCTACAAGTGGTTCAAAGGCGCCACGCTTAACATATGCCACAACACCTTGGATAGGCACGTGAAAACCGCAAGGAAAAACAAACTTGCCTACATCTGGGAGGGGGAAATGGGTGAAACCCGCACCTACAGCTACTATCAGCTCTACCGAGAAGTGAACCAGTTCGCCAAAACCCTCAAAGACCTTGGACTCAAAAAAGGCGATAGAATCGCAGTATACCTCCCAGTCATCCCAGAATTGCCAATCACGCTGCTCGCATCCGCACGCATAGGCGGAATCCACACAGTAATATTCTCAGGATTCAGCTCCGATGCACTATCAGACCGCATAAACGACTCAGGCGCTAGAATACTTGTGACCGCAGACGGTTCCTACAGAAGAGGCAAAACAGTAGCTATAAAAGACAACGCAGACCGCGCACTGCAGAACTGCCCAACCATCGAAAAAGTCATTGTCGTCAAACGTACGGGACAACCCATCCAAATGAACCCAACACGTGACATCTGGTACAACGAAGCAATAGCACAAGCAGGAACAAATGCGTATGTCGAACCGGAAAAGATGGCAGCGACAGACCCTCTCTTCATACTCTACACTTCAGGAACCACAGGAAAACCAAAAGGCGTCCAACACGGAACAGGCGGATACCTCGTATGGGCATACTGGACACTCAAATGGGCATTCAACCCAACCGAAGAAGACATCTACTGGTGCACGGCAGACATAGGCTGGATCACCGGTCACACATACAACGTATATTCTCCATTGGCAGCTGGGCTAACAGCACTGCTCTTTGAAGGAACACCCGACTACCCCGCCCAAAACCGTTGGTGGGACATAATCGAACGCCACGGCGTAACCATACTCTACACAACCCCAACAGCAATACGCATGTTCATGAAATTCGGAGAACAATGGATAAACAAACACGACTTAAGCTCACTGCGCATACTCGGCACAGTAGGCGAACCCATCAACCCAGAAGCATGGAAATGGTACTACCGCGTCATCGGCAAAGAACGCTTAGCCATAATCGACACATGGTGGCAAACAGAAACAGGCGGATACATGATCGCACCCCTCACCGGCATCGAACTCGTACCACTCAAACCAGGCTCAGCCACATACTCGCTGCCAAGCATAGACGCAGAAGTCTACGACGAAAAAGGACAACCAGCCCAACTAGGCAACAAAGGATTCCTCGTGGTAAAAACACCATGGCCAGGAATGCTGCAAACACTATGGAAGGACCCGGAACGATATAAGCAAACATACTTTGGAAGGTGGACAAACATATACTACACAGGCGACTACGCAATCAAGGATCCAGAGGGCTACTTCTGGCTGCTCGGCAGAGCTGACGAAGTCCTCAAAGTGGCAGGCCACCGAATCGGCACGGTAGAACTCGAAAGCGCCTTGGTCTCACACCAAGCTGTATCAGAAGCCGCAGTCATGGGCAAAGAAGACGCAGTCAAAGGCGAAGTACCTGTCGCATTCGTGGTCTTGCGAAACGGCTTCACGGCGACCGAAGAACTAAGAGCTGCCCTCATCAAGCACATAAGAACAACAATCGGACCAATCGCCACTCCCGACGCTATGGTAATCGTGAACAAGCTGCCAAAGACCCGCAGCGGAAAAATCATGCGCAGAATCCTCAAAGCAGTGCTCGTTGGCGCACCAATAGGCGATGTTTCAACACTTGAAGACGAAGCATCGGTAGACGACATAAAAACAACCTACGAAGAAATGCGCAAACAGCTAGTCAAATAGAAACCAATCCTTTCTTTTTTTCCTGAACCCTTCAATCTTCCCAATCAACAAAAAGACCGCCGCATTCCATATCATGCTAAAGGTTTTAGGCACGCTTCGCCAATTCTCTTCAGGCATTGGTAAATGGGCGAAGCCTCATGAAGTTCGAGACCACAGTCAAACAGATAATCCCGAGAACCCACAACGTGACGAGTTACAGGTTTCCCAGACCTGAAGGCTTGAAATACAAAGCGGGTCAGTTCCTTTTCATCACAATAAAATCTGGCCAAAGGGACTTCAGCAAACATTTCAGTTTCTCAAGCAGCCCCACGGATAGGCAGCACGTAGAGTTCACAAAGAAATTCACAGAGAGCGAATTCTCCACGGCACTGAAACAACTGAAATTGGGTGACTGGGCTAGGATAGATGCCCCGTACGGAAGATTCACTTTCGAGGGTGAACACCCAAAGATTGGCATGCTGGCTGGAGGCATCGGCATTACCCCCCTTGTGAGTATTTGCAAATACTGCACCGACACACACTCGAAAACGAGAATAATGCTACTTTATGGATGCCGCACCGAAAACGACATCGCCTTCAAACAAGAACTCCAACACATGCAATCACAAAACCGCAACCTTAGAGTGCTATTTATCCTCAGCGAGCCAGATACTAACTGGGGAGGGCACACAGGCGTGATAACTGCGGGCATGTTAAAGCAAGAAATTCCTGACTACAAAGAAACAGTATTTTACACATGCGGTCCGCCCCCGATGGTTGAGGTTATGGAAAAAATAGTAGAGAGCCTCGGCTTGTCCAAGACACAATTGAAAAGGGAATACTTCTCAGGCTACACGTAAGTGGAAAAACAAACACTATGGGTAGAAACGCCTCGTCGTTCTCGGAAACGGAATCGAATCAATAATATTCTCCAGATCCAACATCCATGTTAGTAGACGCTCGACGCCCATCCCAAAGCCCACATGAGGAACCGTCCCATACCGCCGCAAGTCCAAGTACCAATCATAATCTTTCTCATTCATGCCCATTTCCCTAATTCGACTGATAAGCACTTCCTTGTCGTCCTCTCTCGCCCCACCGGTTGAGATCTCACCGATCCTAGGAACAAGCATGTCCGCTGACATGGCCACCTCAGGTCTATCCCGATATGTCTTGCAGTAGAAAGCCTTGATAGCCGTCGGGTAATCATAAACAAAGAAAGGATGTCCAACGTCCTCAGCCAAAGCTTTCTCATCTTCATACCCTAAATCGTCACCCCACCGCAGCTTTGAGCCTCTAGCATTTAGCCTCTCAATCGCCTCTGTGTAAGTCAACCTTGGAAAAGGAATAGCGACTGAAGCGATTTTCTCTATGTTCACGCCTAACTCTTCCAATTCGCTCCTGCATTCTTCAACCGTCCGCCTGCAAATATGGGTCATCAACCCTTCTTCGAAGCACATGAGATCATTCATGTCAGCGTAGGGCCACTCACCCTCCATGTGCCAATACTCAGTCAAATGCCTGATCGTGCGACTCTTCTCAGCCCTGAAAGAAGGCGCAATACAGAAGACTCGCTCAAGCGAATAGATCAAAATCTCAAGGTAAAGCTGAGAACTCTGGGTCAAATACAGATTCTGATCAAAATATTTGAGTCCGAAGAGTGTCGAGCCACCCTCAACTGCTGCACTGATGAACATTGGTGGAGAAACCTCAGTGAAGCCCTGACTTTCAAAATATTCGCGGGCAAAAGCCATGACGGAAGAACGAACTTTCATCACCAAATTCATGCGCCGGCTACGCAACCATAAATGCCGAACGTCGCGGAGGAAATCTTCGCTCTTGTCTTTGGATATGGGAAAGATCTCTGCCAAACCGACAATGCATAACTGATCAGCGGATATTTCGTGCCCTCCTGGAGCGCGCTTGTCAGGCTTAGCTACACCCTCAAGAACCAATGAAGACTCGATTGTCACGCGTTCTGCCTCGTTCCATGCTGAGCAACCTTTCTTGATCGTGCACTGTATGAAGCCCGTGGAGTCGCGAACAACGAGGAAAACCATCTCTTTTCCCTCTCGCTTTCGGTAAACCCAGCCTCTCACCGAGACTCTCTGGTTTTCGTGCTTACCATTCAAGATTTCGCGAATCTTCACTAAACGCATTTAGCATCAACCGGTTTGGACTGATTACAGCTTTGAAAGCTAAATGCCTATCGATATTAAACTTCCTAACTGCTGTGCTAACGCGCTTCAGGGCAACACACCGCGCCTCGCCGGGCCTGAAGCGAAGTGGCTAAACTTCCCTGACAGCAGGCTCAGAAATCTTGAACAGAACGAACAGAGCCAGAGGCACAGCGGCAATAGCAAGCAGCAGGAAAGGCAGCTGAGGGGACACGTACGCGTATAAGAAACCAATCAACAAGTACAGAAGCGCCTGAGCGATATACATGAAGAATTGGATAAACCCAACCGCCTTGCCCCTCAACTCACGTGGAACCAAGTCGCCAAGAATAACCTGCGAGCTATTCACAGCAAGCATATGCCCCACACCGAAGAGGGCGAAGGCAATGAGAAGCAAATTAAAATCCGCGACCACAAAAAGCAACATTGCAGGAGCATGGAGCAAATAACCGAGAACGAGAAAACGTTTTCGCCCAACAGAATCCATCCTCAAACCGGCGAGAACCACAGGCAAGGCTATCACGACATACATGAAAGCCATGACAACCGCCCATTGAGCCTCGGTGACCTTCAAGACTTGGGTGGCAAACAGGACAAAATACAAATGGCAACCCATAACCAGACCGTTCAGTGCCGTTGAAGCAGTAAACAGGTAAAATGCTGACCGCGGAACCTGCCCCCAGACACGCCAACTCTCCCGAGCACAATTCCTATAGTTGCGAAACGCATCCAACACTTTCGGACGCGTAGGTTCACCATTTGGAAGTGTCTCCCTAAGACGCATCCGCATGAAGGCGCTAGCGAGAAAAGCAGCCAAAACAATAGAATACGCCAAACGCATGCCGAAAACAGATTCTGGCGAAACAAAACGGCCATCAGACAAAATCAACGCAGCAGCAATGAGAGGTGCTGGAAGAGACACGAGACTTACAACAACTGCTTGAAAATTAAGCCCAGTAGCTCTCTTGTTCGGTGGCAAAGAGTCAAGCATCATCGCCATCAAAGCGGGCTGATAAACCAAGCAGAGATTCTGCACTATCATCCCCAAAGCAACAAAATGCCACGACTGCGCCAGAACAAAGAAGAGATAAGACAATGCAGTCCCGAAAGACATCATCACTATCAAACCCCTTCGACCATTCGTGTCTGCAAGATAGCCGCCCGGGATCTGAACGAACGCAATGGCAAGCGAACCCGAAAACAGAATAACCGACAGCAAAAAAGGCGTAGCCCCCAATTCCAAGTAATACAGGCTCGAATAAGTCTCAGGTATAGGCTGCGTCGAATACATTAGAAGCCAAGTGAGAACCAAAAGTAAGAAATTACCCTTCAGAAAGGCGGATTGACCGCGGAATACCTCGGGGAGCCGCATTGTTCAAGCAAGTCAGTAGTGCAGTTATATAAAGGGAGAGCAAGATCAAGCTGCTTCCGACGTTAGCAAGAAGAATTGATCCCGCAAGTCTTAAACCGCACCGCAAATGCTTACTACCTGACCAACCAATGACAGTTCACACCGAAAACAGGTCCAAGTTGAGAGCGCTGAAGTTTTCGGCTTTCGCGATAGCGAGCGTGGTCCTTGTCGAGGTCACTCTGGGCTCAGTTGTCAACAGCCTCGCAATAATAAGCGATGGACTTCATGCCTTACTTGACCTCACGACTACAGTTATGCTTTTTCTCGCAGCGAAAGCAGCCCTCAAACCGCCCGACGAAGAACACTTGTACGGACACGAAAAATTCGAAGCCATAGGGGGACTCGCTGGAGGAATAATTCTCCTAGGAGTCGCAGCGATAATTCTCTATGAAGCGATTACGAAATTCGTCCAAGGAGCAGGAGTCAATCAAAGCTTGAGTCTCGCAGGTTTCGCTGCCATAGGCTTCACCTTTTGCATCGACATCTTCAGACTCGCCATTTTCAGGAGCGCAAGAGGCGATTCCTCAACCATCAAAGTGGGATTGTATCATGCACTAGCTGATCTTAGCTCAACCGTGATAGCCTTTGTAGGCTTCGGACTGGCCGTTTTGGTTGGCATAAACTGGGGCGACTCGGTAGCATCCTTTGCTCTGAGCGTTTTGTTAAGCTACCTCAGCGTAGGGCTTATCAGAAACTGCATCAGGGAACTCAGCGACAGCGCTTCCAAAGAGACCGTAATGAAGACCCAACGAGAGATCAGCAGGGAAACTGGAGTTGCCAAGATCGAGAACCTGCGCGCCAGAAAAGTCGGGACGAAATACTTCATCGAAACCTCCGTTCAAGTTAAAGAGGGCATGAGCCTGGACCAAGCGCATTATTTAGCATCGAAGATAGAGGCTAATCTCGCAAGAGCCTTTGGGAACGTTGACGCAACCATACACATCGAACCCAGTAGAAAAGGAGCCCCGATGGAGCAGCTCGTTGAGAAACTTGCTGAAGTGGAAGGAGTTCGAGAAGTGCATGATATAGCAACAGTGTACGCTAGTGGCAAGCTGTACATCACCCTGCATGCAATAGTTGATCCGGCACTCTCGGTTGTTGAGGCACACAACATCGCAGAAGAAATTGAAGAACGTGTCCACTACGGGATAAAACAGCTTGAGCATGTCATGGTGCATGTGGAGCCCTATGATGGCGGAGTCAAATCGATCGAGATAAACGAGGATGACCTCAACAGCATGATTACCAAAGCCACAGATGGATTATCACAAAAACTGCGGGTCACGAAAATACTAACCTACATCGCTGCTGGGAAACGCTACATCAACCTGACTTGTTGCTTTACCAAGAAAACCACGATCGCTGAAGCGCATAAACTCGCCTCTGGCATAGAAAAGGAGATCAAAGAAAGATACGCTGACACCACAATAACCATTCATATGGAACCCTTGGTTATGTGAAGAGATAGTTACCAGCAACCTTTTGCTTCAAGTCGCAAGCAATTTCAGAACAATGCTTAGCTATTCAGCTTCTTCAGATGGCTCCAACGGCAGTTTTACCTGTTTCTCAACGTTCAGCAGCATATCGGTCAAGGCTTTCTGATCAACCTCTGCCCTAGTTCTCCAATCCAAGTACAGCTGCTGATTATCATCTTGGGACAAGTAACCATACCGTATGTACCTGTCAATGTTCAGCCCAACCTTCCAGCCTGGAATCTTCTCGCCCAGAAGGTCCTCCACATCCTTTCTCGGCGCTTGCCCCTTTTTGCTGATGATGTAGGAAATCGCTATGGCCAAGCCTGCCAAATCGTCTATGCGCCACCCAATCATTTTAGACTCCTTCGGAGTCAAGTCACCACGCAACGTCACGTAGAACCTTGCTTTGTCAAGCGCCTCAAGAGAAGGTTTCTCCACAGGCGGTTTCTCTTCTTCAAAGACAATCCTGACCTGCATGTCCAGCGACCTCAAGTATTCATTCAAGACGTCCAGCACTTTCGGATAATCTGCGCCCAGCGACTTGTGTAGCTCCCAACCTTTCACGCCTGGTCTCTGATGACGCTTGTAGAAAAGCAGGTGTGTTGCACGCTTGATCTTGGCTGCATAGACGCCTTTCCGTTTGCTCAATTCAGTTCTCCTCTCTTCCACTTTTGCCAGCTTTCATACGACACTGATATGGGGATGGATACCGACTGCTGAGTGGCGATTTTGGCAAGAGGCTTCAGGAAGGGTTTGATGTAAGTCGTCTCTTCCAGTGGATGAATCTCCAATGTCGCGTAACCATAGGTTATCAGAAAACTTGCGAGGAAAGCCCGCTGCACCGTTTCTTCGTAGGTTTCAGCGCCTATGAAGTTCCAGTACATCATCTTGCCATCATGTCCCTTTGCGGCAACCGTTTCTCTCAGCTCTGTCCAAATACTCTTAAGCTCTTCAGAGAAGGCTCTGTTGCTCAGGATGCGTTGCATAATTAACTCGTCTCTTGTTGTTTTTCCAGCATCTACTTCCACCGCGCTCGCCTCTTTCCACCTCTCTCTAAGAGGAACCAGAGTTTCCCAATACTGCAGAGCTTCCCGCAGGCTGTGAACGCTGATCTGCTCCATCTCGACTATAGGGTGCCAAGCCTTGAGAAAAACGCCTAAAAGGTTTTCTTTGGGTGTCTGTGTGATCTTTTCTTCGAGCAGAAACGGGTCAGTGTAAAGCGACGTGGAACGATGCTTCACCCACTCGCTCTGAAGCTTGACAACCGAAGCCAGATGATGGATGGTTTCAGCATCAAGGTTCAAATCTTCAGGCTTCTCCCAATGTGGAAAATACTCCTTAACGACCTTTATGATGCCGTCAACTTCCAGCAAGAATGGGTCCACAGCGTGCGCCTCAATCGCTAGGCACATCTCTATCACTTGTTGAAGCTTTTCCCTACCTAGTTTAGCGTCTTTAGCGGTCTGCACTATGCAACCTCTCTTACCACTGATTTGCCCTCAACGTTCTGCACCGTGATAAGGTTCGCGTTCTCCTGCGCGAATGTTATCTGACTCGGCGTGATAATCACATACTGAGCTGAGGCATCCTTTATCATTGACAGCAGCATCTGCGCAATCATCTCACGGTTTCTGGGATCCATGTGAATGTCGTACTCGTCCACGGCTCGGAATGGAGACGTGACGTGCTGCTGCAACGCCAAAAGAAAACTCATCGTCGCAGTTGTTCTTTCCCCCCCGCTCTGAGTGTGAGAGTCCAACGCCACGGGCTTGCTTCCCTTGAAACCGACAAGGATCTCCAGTCCCGCCATCTCTATGTCGCCAGGGTTTGCCAATTGCACTTCGCCTGTGGCTGAAGTCTGGCTCATTATACGTTGGTATTCGAGGTTCACACGTTCAATTAGGCTCTGCATCACAGTTCGCCAGGACTGCATCCTAGTCTTCACTTCTTCAAGGGTTTTCTCGCGGTTTTCAGCCACCAACTGCGCCTTCTCTTTCAGCTCCAAGTACATTTTTGAATAGGATTCGAACATTCGCTCTATATCCTCCGAAACATCTGCCAAAGCTGCAAGGTGCCCATCGATCAATCGCATTTCGTCTTGGATTTCGGCAAAGTTCTTGATTACCGCGATTCTGGGACCTGTGAGTTCTGCTTTGACCTTGGAAGCTGCAAGGTTTGATCTTGCTTCTTTAACCGATGATTCCAGACTCTCAAGCTGGGCTCTTGCTTGTTCTCGGCGATATTTCAACAATGCCAGTTGGATGCGGTGTTCCACGACTTCGCTAGCAACTTTCTCCGTTGATTCTTCTAGTCCCTGCATTCTCGATTGAATCTCCATGATTTGGGAGGTCAGTTTCTGCATGTTTTCCTTCGAGGTTTCCATCAGTTCTCTCAGGTTTTCGCTTCTCAGCAGCTTGAAGTCTTGGCTACCCTGAATCTTTGACTCCAAGATTTGGGTTTCTTTCAGAAGTTCTCTAAGCAGTCCAATGGCAGATTCGTTCTCAGCCATCCCACGTTCAAGGTACAAGCGTTCGTTAAGAATTGTTCTAGCACCTTGCTTGAATTCTTGTTGCTGTTTTTGTTGATTTTGAAGACTACTTGACACTTCTCGCATTTGAGTTTCAATAAGAGTAATGGCATCTATCTCTTTCTCGAGGCTAGTTTCCAAAGCCCTGACTATGCTTTCCTTACGTTCAACCTCTGCCCAAACGAGTTCACGATCCAAGAATCGACGCTTCGTCTGAAGCTGCTTCTTCTCCTGATACTTTTCGTATTGTTCGCGCCAGTAATTGAGCGTCTGCTCGGCAGATTCCAGCAGTTTCCCGACGGATTCCTCCTGGCTCAGAATCCGCGTAAGCTTCTGTTGCGCCTGCAACACGTTTTCTCGGAACGGTTCCAAGCCGACAGCAGCTTCAACCATGCGCAGTTTCTCGGTGTTGGAAAGCACGGTGAACTGCTCAACCATGTTTTGATGCATGATGATAAGCATGTTATCAGGATCGACGCCGAATTTGCCCAACAGTCGCTCGACATCTTGTTTTGTTGCTGCACGGTTTTCCAGTTCGAACCAGTATTTCCCGTCGCGGCGTACTACACGCGTGAGAAAAATTTGGTCTTTGCTGTAGCGGGGTACGGGTCTTTTTTCTCCGCGCTTGCTGTTATCAAGTATTATGGTGACTCTAGCTTGATCTTTGCCCCAGCGAATGAGATTGCTTAGCTTCCTAGAGCGTTCTGTGTATGATTGACCCAAGGCAACGGAAATTGCTAGGAGAAGTGAGGATTTTCCGGCTCCGTTGGGTCCGCCAATCACGTTTACTCCGGGTTTAAACGGTACCCTGGCATACTCGTAGCTCATGAAATTCTCCAGTATGACTTCTTGAACGAGCATTTCTGCTATTTTCCTTTGGCCCGGAGAGCGTTATTAGGTCAAAATCTATTATTTAACCAAATTGGACTGGTTTAGAACAAATAGGATTGTTTGCGAACAAGTTACTTCCGTCTCCTATAGACAGCAACTTGCTCTTTCTCGCTAAACCAGACCGCGCTAGAACCAAACCGACTGAACCAGTATCCCCCTGAAAAAACGAGAAAGCGCTGAAAAGAAAGCCCTGGATTTTTTTCGAGGCAACCTTCTGAGCAAGCTCAAGATATGTTGACAGGAGATTCAATGGACTTCAGCCTCCCGAAACATACAAACGCAAAGTTTCATAAGAGTCGACATTCACCATTACGAAGAGGCACTGCAAATGGTTGTTGCAGGAAAAATCTTTAGACTCTCAGAAAATCTGTCACTGCCAGAGATAGCAAGCAAACTGCATGAGTACCGCACAGAGGAAACATACGAAGAAGACGACCATAGTTTCCAAATCGTGACCGAAGTAGTTGGACTCCTGCCTAGGAATAACATGCTGACTGGCATATACTCGCACGATTATGTTCTTCACGTTTTCCACAGGGGAAAAACCGTGCCTTTGCCCAGAACGGTTGAGGCGCTCTTCAGCTTTACGCAAGTTGAAGACGCAGTATTCTTGGCAGTTGTGGAGAAAAAGGCTGTTGCGAACTTCATAGCAAACAAACTGAGTGAAATCCTTTTCGAAAAGACCAGGGGAATACTTGAAGCACGGATTCCACCAGAAACTCTGCGCGCGTTCCACCTGAAGAACCCGGAGGAAACCAAGATTACGTTCTTTGACAATGTAGACATACCGAATGTCAACAAACTGTCGCTTTATGGACCTGACCTAGTCAACACGTCCCTGTTTGGAGACTACACGAAGCATGGGGACATCTGGTACGTGGTGGCACGATCTAAAGAGACAGGATATGTAGTTGGTGTCACGCGAGACGCGTCGGTGACCATTTTCAACTCAGCAGACAAAAACAAATACGTAGAATACGTTATCAAAGAGATTTATCCTATGATTCTGTCTGCTACCCGCTAGAGCAGGACGAGAAAAAGCATTCGGAGTAGAGTTTTATACCCTAATTTATTATTCTTCTCTCATGCAAACCGCACTCACTCTCGAGACCTTAACTGGCCTCTTGTTATCCGTCGTCCTCGGCGCCATTGTAGGATTAGAGAGGGAAAGAACCCACAAGCCAGCTGGACTCAGAACCCATATGCTTGTTTCCTTAGGCTCATGCCTTTTCACAGTGGTTTCAGCCACAAGTTTCAACATGGATCCCGCACGCATTGCCGCCGGTATAGTCGCGGGAATCGGATTCATAGGGGCAGGAACAATCTGGGCTGAAAAAGACAAAGTAAAGGGCATAACTACCGCTGCAAGCTTATGGGCGACTGCAGCTATTGGCTTAACCTCTGGGATAGGTGACTATCCTTTGGCAATCGCTGTGACAATTCTCGTCCTCGTGATTTTGTCCTCAAAAATAATCCTGAAGAAACTGGGTCTTGAAACAGACGAGCAAAACCTCCCTTAACACTTTGACGTGCTGAACAAAAAAAATCGCCGACCTAGAACCCTGCCATAACGGTGCTCCCACGCGCCATACGCCATTCCAAGAAGAACCCACCATTCCAAAAGCATCATGTTCTTCACCGGACAAGCCCAAAGTAGCCAGCAATGGTTTAAAGAGCTCTTTAGATTAATAGCAGATAGGCAAAACAACCTATCCTTGGGCGAATCTTGATGGATGGGGCAACCGTCAAAGGTTTGTGGAACATAATCCTAAGCGGTTACCCTAGAGCGGGCAAAACAAAGCTCGCCAAGCGGCTCATGGCTGACAACCAATACATGGCAAGAATAGGCATCGATGAGCTTAGAAACATGTTCTTCAGCCAGTCCTATCCTTGCCGCGATGAATACATGGTTTACTCCATGATAGCTGAAATGCGCGATGCGCTCCTGAAATTTGGCTACAGCGTTATCATAGACTCAACTGCCCCATTTAACGTAACACGACAGTTCCTCCTAACGACGAAAATCAAACCCGTGAACCCGCTTCTAATCATAGTGAGCGCAGACAGACCCATTCTAGTAAAGCGGTCAGTCGAGAAATTTGGCGACGACAAGACTGTCTCAGCCTATGACAAACGTTGGGAAGGACCCGAAGACATGTTTCCGACCTTCAAGTTCAAGAGCAGCAACCCCGAGGAATTTGAAGACTACTACGCTCGGTTGATTGAGCTACTACAGAGCGAAACTCACCCGTACAAGCCCGAGTTCCATTCTATGCTCATCACAGGCAACGGAATCAAAAAAGTCTTGAGGAATTTTCTTAGCAAACGACCCTGAAGATGAGACAGAAAAGGAGCTGCGGATTATTTTCAAGGAAGGAACTGCTTGTAGATAGGGTGTTTCTCGAAGTGCAGCACAGTTTCTGACCTTTCAACAGTTCCGCTGGGCAAGCGCATGCAGATTGAATGCACAATCGCACCCTCTGGAACCAAACGAACCCCGTCTAGCAGTTCTCCTTTCGTTATGCCTGATGCCGCGAAAACAAGCTCCTTACCTCTTGCCAATTCATCCTCGCAATAAATCTTGTTAACATCAACTCCAGCCTGTTTCAACCTCTCAACGCGTTTGGGATCATCTTTCTCGTCTTTCCACACCTTGACGAGCATTGTGCCCCCGAGGCATTTCACTGCGGTAGCAGCTATAGTCGCTTCCGGTCCAGCTCCTGCCCCGATCAAAAGATCAACTCCTGACTGCGGGATACACGAAACCACGGCGCCCGCTATGTCACCATCTGGAATAAGTATGATTCGGACCCCCAGCATTCTGAGGACCCCAAGCATTTCATTATGGCGTTCACGTTCAAGCATAATCACGGTGAGCTTTCCCAACTCCAAACCTTTCTCACGAGCCACAGTACGAACAATCTGTTCCACGGTCATATCCAGACTGATTTTTCCGATAGAATTGCCATCGGTTGCCACCTTGAAGTAGTATCCATCATCTGGAAGAACTTGGAAGCAGCCTTCCGGCGCGCAACAAAGAGCAGATATCGCGTCCTTTCGCCCTTTGCTGGCAGCAGTGGTACCATCAACAGGGTCCACTACAAATTCCACGCGGGGCCCTAGACCAGTACCAACCCTTTCCCTGATCGTGAAAGCAGGCGCATGGTCTTTCGGACCCTCGCAACAGATGACTTCGCCTTCGATGTCCGTCTGAGCCAAGGCGGCTCGCGAAAACTCAACAGCCTTTGCATCGATGAGCTCGCAGTTTCCTTGGCCAACATGCAATGCTGCGCCAACCGCGCCAGCGATCGTAATTCGCGTGAGCGAAGGCGCAAGAGCTCGAAGAGAGACCATTCTAAATCCTCCAATATGAATGAATTTATCCTGTTAAGACAATTTAAACATGTGCATTTTCAATGTGCACTGCAAAAAGTGAATGGGTCTCTCAGCTAAGAGCTTATCCAAGCGCCTATGTACTGTCCAAAATATGCGACAAATGTGAACACTATGAGTCTAGGCAAAAAGCTGAGCAACAAGAATGTGGATGCACGCGTTTTCAGTAATCCACAAATAAAAGAAAGCAGTTCTACCGGCAAAACAGGCGTAAGCCCAAAAACAACATAGACTACGAGACCCCACTTACTCCAGATAGTAGTCATTTCCTCAAGATGTCTTGCTGACATTCTCCTTTCGACGTATGGTCTTCCGAGGCGGTATGCCAAAACATAGTTTATCGTCATTCCTGCTGTGAAACCGACTGTGGCAACAATAATCAGAGGGATTGGATCAATGAACATTGATGCCGCTGCAACCAAGGCTGGGCTCCCAAGAGGTACAATCGTCCCAGCCAGCACTGTAACCGTGAAAATGCCGACCAAGCCATAATTCGCGAAGAATAACCCCATATCAGAGAACAGGGGCGTTGCAGCAACGTTGAATACTTTCAACAGCCAAATGAGAACTAGACCTGCAACAGTTACCAAAACTCCGAGTTTTATGGAAGTCCTCACCCAAGAAGCCCTTAGCAACCTTCTGAAACTGACCTTTGGCTCCTCGGTTGCCTCACACACGAATATCACTGCCAAAACAGAGACGCTTATAGGCTCTTAAAAGACTTTGTTCCTGATAGAACAACGCTCAGCTACACTGATTTCTCAGCAAACTCGAAGAAATCATCTACTAGGCTTTTCGCATCTGCTAGTGAAGAACTGGCATAGTTTTTAAGCTCCAAGGTACAAGATAGCAGGAAAGAAGGAAGAGGAAGTTTTGAAGGGAAAACCACTCGTTTCCATTGTCAGCGCAGGTTTGTCAAGATTTGGGAGACACGACGGCCTATACGCTAGAGAAATCTTCGCAGACGCAGCCAAAGAGGCTTTCGACCGATGCCCAAAGCTCAACCCCAAGAAAGACATTGATGCCATGTTCATAGGGCACATGGGCGAATCTTACGAACACCAAGGACACACAGGAGCCATAGCTGCTGACTGGGCAGGACTCCTCAACATACCTGCGACAAGAACCGAAGCTGCTTGCGCTTCATCCGGCGCAGCATTACGAGCAGGCATCTATGCCGTGCTTTCAGGCTTGGCGGATGTAGTTCTAGTTGGTGGCGCTGAGAAAATGACGAACAGGACGACAGCTGAGGTTACAGAGTACCTAGCCATGGCTTCAGACTATCCCTTTGAACAGTGGAACGGCATAACCTTCCCAGCCTTGTATGCGCTTATGGCGACTGCGCACATGCATGAATATGGCACAACCGAGCGACAAATGGGGGCGGTGGCTGTTAAGAATCATTTTCACGGCAGCCTTAATCCGAAAGCGCACATGCAGAAAGAGGTAACGATTGAAAGCATTTTGTCCTCACGTGTTGTGGCATCGCCATTCAAACTCTTCGACTGTTCTTTAATAACGGATGGCGGAAGCTGTGTGATTCTCGCTAAACCCAATCTGGCTAGGAAGTTCACTGATGTGCCCGTCCACATTGTGGGGAGTGGGCAGGCAAGTGATGCAGTCGGGTTATATGAAAGGAAGCCATTGACTTCACTCTTATCAGTTAAGCTTGCTGCCCAAACCGCCTACAGCATGGCTGGAGTCAAACCGCAAAGCATCCAAGTTGCCGAAGTTCATGATTGCTTCACTTTCGCGGAGCTGATGGCTTATGAGGATTTGGGCTTCTGTGATCGAGGCGAGAGCGGGAAGCTTGTTGAGAGCAACGAAACCCTGTTGGGGGGAAGACTGCCTGTCAACACGAGTGGAGGTTTGAAGGCAAAAGGTCACCCGGTAGGTGCGACGGGAACAGCCCAAGCTTACGAAATATACCTACAGCTGACTGGGCAAGCAGACAAGCGTCAAGTGGAAGAAGCCAAAATAGGATTGACACACAACGTTGGTGGTTCAGGCGCGACCGCGACTGTTCACATCTACAGGAGTGACTGAGAATGGACACAGAGCCCTTCACGATAGAGCAATTCTACAAGTTCATGCAGCAAAAGAAGCTGATGGCAGGAAAATGCAGGAAATGTGGCAAAACTCATCTTCCGCCACGACCGCTATGCGACAACTGTTTCTCTCAAGAATTTGACTGGAATGAGATATCCGGAAAAGGGAAACTCCTAACCTATACAATCATTCATGTGGCACCTGTCCAGTTTCAGGCGTTAGCACCGTACGCTGTTGGCATTGTGGAGCTCGAGAATGGTTTGCGGCTACCAGGAATGATAACTGGCGCCGAGGAAAATAGACTTTCAATTGGCATGAAACTTAAGATCGACTTTGGAACATGTGTCACATCTCAAGTTTGGCCTCAATGGCCAAGATATTGCTTTAAGCCTGCATAAGCTAAGAATACTACGTTTTCATCATTCAGAAAGATGAAACAGAATGCACAGAACAGGCGTAGCCAATCTGCCACTTCACGGAGGAAAAGCACCAGCGTGGCTTACTGGAAGAATGGGCAAACTCGCCAAGGAAATCACGACACTCATCGTTGAAGAACAGGGCACAGACACCTTCCTAGCGCGAATAAGTGACCCCCGTTGGTTCCAAGCTTTTGGCTGCGTCCTTGGCTATGACTGGCACAGTTCAGGTGTAACCACTGTAGTAACTGGCGTTCTCAAACAGGTCCTATCACCCTGGGAGCATGAAATAGCAGTCTGCGGTGGAAAAGGCAGAACAAGCCGAAGAACACCAGATGAAATTAGCAAGACAGCCGAAGCTTTTGGATTCTCAGATGAAACTTCAACAGAATTGTCGTATGCAAGCAAGATGGCAGCCAAAGTTGACAATGCAGCGATCCAGGCAGGATATCAACTTTACCACCACGCTTTCATTGTCGCGAAAAACAGGAAATGGGCTGTTGTTCAACAAGGCATGAGCCCCCAAGATCGTACGGCACGGCGTTACCACTGGCTATCGAATGAGAAGCTGAGTTTTGTTGTAGAACCACACAATGCCATTGTCAGCGATATCAAGCGGGAAAGAGCACTTGATATGACGGCGAGACAAAGTGAAGGCGCAAGAAGAACAGCAGTGGATTTGGCAAAAGAGTCGCCACGAAGGTTGAGTCGCCTCTTCGAAGAAGCGAGACCTCTGAATCAGAGATCCCTGAAAGAGTGGATGCCAAAGACTCCTATTCAACAAGAATTTGCAGTACTTTCGATGCCAAGAGGAATCAACTGGAAGACAATGCATAGAATCTACGAGTTCCAACCTACTGACTACGAAGAACTCTTAAGCATCAAAGGTGTTGGACCAGCTACGGTTCGAGGTTTGGCTCTTGTGGCAGAACTTGTATACGGAGAGAGGCCTAGCTGGGAGGATCCTGTGAAGTATTCATTTGCTTACGGAGGCAAGGACGGTGTTCCTTTTCCCGTCAACCGCAAAGCCATGGATGAATCCATTGTTCTGCTGCGAGCGGCAGTTGAAAACGCTAAGATCAAGGGTAGCGAAAAGGATAAATCACTTCAGAGACTGAGACAATTCATTCCCTAATAAGAAGACTTTAGAAACTGAAATCATGAAGCACTAATAGAGCTTGAGCTACATGGCTAAACCCAATAGTCCATCTTTGACACGAATTTCAGGCGTTTATGGTCTTCTAGCGCCCATTTTTGCTTATGTTATGATTCTTGTTGCGGTCGCATCCTATTCAGAATTCAGCTGGGCAGACAGTGCACTGAGTGATCTCGGTGTCGTGCCTGGGATTACTTCCTCACTTTTCAATGGTGGTTTGGTTATCAGCGGAGTCCTGTTTCTAACCTTCACGATTGGTTTCTTTTTCTTTGCTGGAGATAATCGCGTCGGTCGTGTGGGTATACTGATTCTCGCGGTTGCATGTGCTGCTTTGGTTATGATAGGCGTGTTTCCAGAGAACGTCAAGCCCATTCATTTCGGGGTCTCTGTGGCATTCTTCACCTTGCTACCCATAGCCTTATTGGCAATTGCGGGTTCTTTCTGGATAGCACAGAAGAAGTCTATGGCACTTTTCACATGGATAGTGGCGTTGACTGCGGCAGTTACCTGGATATTTCATTTTTCGTTTAGAGTCTTTGCAGGTGTTGCGATTCCCGAATTCGTGTCTGGGCTCGCAGGCGCAATATGGGTTGCTTCTTTCGGAATCAGGATGATCAAAGATTCGCTTCCAAGAGAAGCTTAGTAGAATCTTTGAAATTGGTCTACACATTCTTAGAAGAGTCTAGGAATTAATGCAGGTTCTGTTGATAGATTTGAGCGCAACAGCAATTGGAAAAAGAAGATTCGTAGCCTTGTTGTTCTGCGAACTCTATGACTTTTTCGCTTGGAAACGCTATGCCATTGATTCCTGCTTTGAGAGCTAATACATCAGTTTCTTGCCTATTTTTGCCCTTGGGTCTCATGCAACCCAAAGCCAACTGCGTTTGAGGAAACATCAAACGCGCAGTTGCTATGACTTTGGCTATGTCGCTTGATTCTGGAGGCGGCACATCTGCCATGTCTGTCCCAGGTATTGGCATGAAAGCAATTATTACAATAGCAGGAGGTTTGTAACGGGAGATCATTTCGAGAGCTGAAAACTCGCCCTCTAGTTTTCCGTTTTCAAGACCGACAACAATGTGGGGAACGAAATCCAAACAAGCTTCGCTTATTGCTCTTAGCGACTCTTCATAGTTTTGAACTTTGATGGGTAGCTTGCAGGTTTTTCTTATGGTTTTGTTAGAGCCGATGATGTCGATTAGCGCTACGTCAATTCCTGCTTGTTTCAGCTTTCGGGCGGTATCAAAATCCAATATTCCAGTGTGGACCATTATTGTCAAGTTGAGTTCTTGCTTGATTCGCGCAAGAGTGGAAATGAAGCTTTTAAAAGGCACTGACCCATCGCCCGAACATCCGCCGCTGACTAAGCAACCTAGTCCGCCTTTGCTTTTTAGGTTTTTCACAGCTTCGAAGAGTTTAGGAGGGCTATCGGTGGCAATCATCGATGCTAAAACTCTGCTGCCACAATGCCTGCAATTCAAGGCGCAGGCGCTGCCAGTTACGGAAAAAGTGGGAAAATGGTTGAGGGAAGAACGAAAGTAGCGCGTATTGTAGTTTGCTAAGCTTGGAACGTAGAAGTGAATCTTCTTTGGTTCGCGAATGAAAACTCCTGAATTAATCAGCGCTAGAAGGTCATCTTTGTCTCTTTTCCACACTGATCTAGGCGTCAAGTCAGCCATGGCTGTCCTTGGATACAAGTTTCTCGATGCTTAATAGCTTTCGTTCCGCCGAGTCCGCTTCTGCTTTTTCTCTTCTTCCCGCAAGACTGGCAGTGTATGCAATGCCTCATCAATTACTGCTATCGTTGTCTTCATCTTTTCAAGGCGCCGTGTAATTGCAAAAGTCTTGCAAATAGCTACGCCCCTCGATGTCAGTGAGTACAAGACTTTCTTGCTACATCGGTTTTCTTTTACCAATCCATTCTGAATCAGGAATTCCAGTCGCCTGCTTACCGCAACACAACTCATGTTGCACTCATAAGCGATGCTGTCTATGGTCAAGTACCTGTCAACCAATGCGTTCAGAAAGTCTTCGTAGAGTTCAAGTTTGGATCTTGGCATTGCTCACATCAATGGTTGTCATGCAGCGGTTGCTTGATAAAGGATTTGTGAATCACGAATCTGAAATTGAAAGCATGAGAATAAACCCAAAAGGCCTCGATGGAACTGCAAACTTGAAATGAAAATCGCTCCCTGAATGTAGAGATCCATCTGCAAGATGGCTCAAATGGCAGGTAGCGTTGCCTGCTGGAGCAGCTAGAATCGCTGTTGAAATACTATGGCAAATGTTATAAAGAATAACAACGAAAAACAGCTATTGGAGGTTACAAAAAATGACCACCAAAAGCAAAACTCTATTCTTTTGTCTAATACTACTGATAAGCGCTTTTTCGCTACCAGCAATCACCCTAGTGCAAAGCCAAGGACAGCCATATTTCAAAATAACGCTGATAGTTCCTGGACCGAATCCTTCAAGGAAAGCATGGGCTGCAATTGTTGAAAAAGCCCTGGATGACATGGGAATCGAAGCGGTTAGAGTGGAACTGGACTGGTCGACTGTATACAGCAGAGCCCTAACACCAGACGCAGCGGTGGTGGGAAAGACCTACGATCAAGGAGGTTTTGACGCGCTCTTCGTTGGCTACGCCATGGGCATAGATCCTGACCCCTTCCCTCTGTTCGAAAGCACTCAGTTTCCGCCATTAGGGCAAAACTACTACTTGTGGAGCAATGCTGAAAGCGACAGACTGTGCAGGTTGATAAAAGAGACGACGGACGAAGCCAAGCGACTCCAATACGTTAAAGATTGGCAAAAGCTAGCCCATAACGAAGTCCCATCTGCAACCTTACTATACACGAAAGAGGTCGTAGCTTTCAACCCATCAGTCCTCAAAGGAGATCCCTTTGAAATCTACCGCTATCCAGCTTGGTCAAGAGCAAAGAATTGGAAGCTAGTAACAGACACAGCTGCTGACTCAATCGTTCTTGCGCAAACCGGACCAGCACCCTCAGAAGGCTTGAACCCACTGCTGACAACATCATACTACGACTTGACAGTCTACGACAACATATTCGACGGACTAGCAGAGAGAGAGAACACTGCCACTAAGAAAATGATTCCAGCGCTCGCAGAGAAATGGGAAGTAGCATCTGACGGGAAAACATGGACGGTCAACCTGAGGAAGAACGTGAAGTGGCACGACGGAGTGGCATTCACTGCTCAGGATGTCAAATTCACGTTCGACTCCTACATGAACGACGCCGTGGCCTCGCCAACCGGAGCTTTCGTTAAGGAGATCGTTGGCACACCAGCCAACGTTGTGGTAGTTGATGACTACACAGTGAAGTTCAACTTGCCCAAACCCTACGCATACTTCGTCGAAACCATCCTTTCAGGTTTTATAATACCTAAACATGTTTTGGGAAACGTTCCACCCGCAGACTGGAAGAACCATGCCTTCAACACCGCTTCAGGCAGCTACAAAGTGGGAACCTACACTGCCTATGGTCCAATAGGAACAGGCCCGTACATGTACGCAGCATACGATCCCACAACAGCAGCCAACATCATGAGCAAAAACGACAACTACTGGAACAAAGCAGCACTGGAAGCTGCAGGAACATTCAAGATCGAAACATTATTCGTCCAATGCATACAAGGTTCTGATGCCGCCATATCTGCTCTAAAAGCAGGTTCTGTTCATGTCCTTGACTCTCAATACCACCTAGAAAAGAAACTTGCAAGCATTGAAAAACCATGGGGCGACTACATTAGCTATGATGCCTATGGCGTCCAAGAATTAGGCTTCAACATGCAGCATCCGGTCTTCGGCACAGGCGTTGATACGCCACTTGGAAAGAAAGATCCAACCCGAGCAGCAGAAGCAGCCCGATACGTCAGGCAAGCAATCAGCCACCTTATAGACAGGCAGAAAATAATAGACACAATCATTGATGGCTATGGGTCACCAGGCGTCACGACGCCCGTCACTGCGGTCACAGCGGGATTCGACACTTCGCTAAAGGCTCATCCCTATGACGAAACTTTGGCAAAATCGTTGCTCGCAGGAGCTGGATACGAAACAGGAGTCGCGCCGCCCGCAGGAGACTTCTTACAGGAATACGGTATGTATCTTGCAGTCATAGTCGTAGTAGTTGTGATCGTTGTTGTCGCGTTGCTGCTAATGAAGCGCAAGAAACCAACCTAAAATAATCTTCCCTTTCCTTTTTTATTTTGAAATTCTTCAGAGAATATGAGACTTGGTCATGAAACTGTATCAAAACAGAGGCTTCTGCAGCTCCGAGACCCACCTACTAGACCCGAATCAGGGAAAAACTTGATGAAGCAAAGACGCAAGAAAGCCAGCAAGAATCAACAAAAAACTGGTCGCAATCCAAACTCTGGCCTGTATTTCGGTCTCTTTCTGACGTTTTTCATCCCAAGGTTTTGACCGAAGCAAAATCTCGCTCATTCTCACCAAAGGAGCAGAGAAAGAAGCCAAGGCGCCGCCTGCAATCATTCCGAGGCCACCTTCTAGCAGTAGCACCAAAGGAAAAATTGACCACGCTTTGCCCAAGTCTCGAATGAATAGAAAAAGAACACCGAAACTCACGAAAGCAATAACCAGACAATAAACAAGGCATGAAACAATCAACTCAACGACAGACTTCAAGCCCATGATTTCCTTTCGCCACGTTATCTGTCGCAGCAAAACCAAAAAAAGCTATCTGCATGCCTGAGAATAGGTGTAAACACATTAAAATGGCTAGAGCTAAAGCTAATGATGTAGATTCTGATGGTGCCAGAAACAGAAAGAGAAAGAAAGCTAGAGTTTCTTGTAAACAACGTCTTTCTCTCTAACATGCTGCACCATTTTCAAGCCTATGCTCTGCCCTGATTCCGCGCGCTGAATACTCTTGTGCTCAATCTGCATCGAGTCAACGATCTGTTCAAAATCGGTAGAAGGTCCTTTGACAAGTATCTGATCCCCTACTGCTAATGGCGCTGTCAGCTCCACGACCGCCACGCCTATTTTTGAAAAGAAGTGAGTGATGTGCCCGACTTGCAAGACTTCTTCTTTAATCAACCCCAAAGCCTCCAATTTGACTATAGTGCGAAATTGAATAAAAAACTTGTTTAAGATTCTCAGAGAGAAAAGCGATGCTGCGTCAAAAACCAAGGGCTCAAAGATTCCCCTCTATTCCAATTAGTTGGAAAACAAAGGGAAGTATGAAAACGGAGACTATGACATAGAGAAACAGTAAACCCAAAGCTATCAAGAGATTCCGCATCAGGTTCTTGGTCCAAGTTGCTCCCAGCGGAAGACCCACTGCAAAACCTATCACGTGGGAAACATAAGCCACGTTACCTTCAACGCCAGTGTAGACAGCAATAACATTATAGATGACATACACCAAAGCGACGAACCCGAGTGGCATGAAGAAGATAAAAGAGAACTTGAGAGGCTTGACCAACATAACCGCCGCTGTTAACGTGAAGATTGCTGCAGAAGCACCAACTAAATAGACGTCAGAGGCATAGAAAAAGACTCCCAAAAGCAAAGATAGAACTCCGCCCACGAAGAAAGCCAACATCGTCTTCCCAGCACCTACCTCTCTTTCCAATGTGTTGCCAAACGCATAGAGAAACAGCATATTCCCAGCCAAATGCATCACATCAGCATGAACAAACAAAGAAGTCACAAGCGTCCACACCCTTCCCCCAAACAAGTTGTAAGTGCTGAAAGCCAAACACCCAATTATCTCGTCGCTTCCAAACAACCAGAAGAGGACAGAAACACCAATACAGGCGAGAATAACAAGGTTTGTCTTGCTCAAGTCAAATCATCAAGAAAGGATTAACGGAGATCTTTTAACTTATCGTTAAGAACCGGAATGCAAAACCAGCTTAGAAGATCGCCAAGTCACAGAAGCGAAAGCTTTCAACTGGAATAATCACAACGACTGCCATGCTTGACTTTGAAAAGAGAGCCCCCATGAAAACACGAAACGCAGAAAACGCAGTTGAGAATGCCAAACTGCTCTTAAACCTCTTGAAAAGCTTGTGCTCACATAAGCGCAGGAATTACAAAGCCGTCTTTATCACAAGATACCCGTGAAGTACTCTGCAAGAAATAGGATTTCTTTGAGAAAATGTTAATGTCAGACCACAACGCCTTCAAATTCTACACAATTCATCTTCTAGCCAACCTGATTAGAATCGACCAAGAAGGCAAGTTTGAGAAAATTATGAACGATTTCTATTGCATCTTGAATGGAGGCAGACTAGTTCCCGCTTGCCACGGCGCATAATTCTTTGAAAAAATAGCCAACACCAAACCAGAACTCGCAGATGAAGTAGTCAAACGACTCCTGAGTATCGAGGCATCGTACAAGCACAAGGAACTTGTCCAAGCTAATGCTCTAAAAGCGCTCTCAGAATTCTTCGACGAGATAAGTGCCAAAGCTAGGATCTTGGAGTTCGCTAGAACCTAGCAAAAAGACCAAAAGCCCTAGAGCGAGGAAAGAGGCAAAAGAATTCGGCTAGGACTATGGAAAAGCCTCCAGCTGGATAGGTAACTCCTTTCATTGGATTTCAGCGGCTAAATAGGTTGGAAAGGCTTCAACAACCCGAACACACTGAACTGTCCCTAGAAGATCCTGCGTACTCCGAACAGCCACGGGTTTGTAAGCAAAATTCCGGCCGATCCAAGACCCAGGAATTTTCCCTCTTTCGTCCACCAATATCTCACCAGTCCAGCCTAACCAACGCTTGTTCTTTCTCAGCGCAATCCGTCTAGCCAGCTGAGACAATTCCTTGCTCCTGAGTCTCAATTCTGCAGGTTCAACAACATCCAACATTCGAGCAGCAGACGTCCCTGACCTCGGGAAGAATTTTGAAACGTTCACAATATCCGGTTCAATTCCATTAATCAATGCCATCGTCTTCTGGAATGCCTCAGGAGTTTCACCCGGAAAACCGCAAATGACATCCGTCGCCAAAGTAATCATAGGAAACTCTCTTCGAAAGACCCTGACGATGTCTCTGAATTCTTCAACCTCATAGCAGCGTCGCATGCGAGCAAGGACTGAGTTATCACCACTTTGCACAGGCAAATGCAAAAATTTGAAAACCTTGTCATCCTTAAAAGCAGCAACGAGTTCGCCCAACATATCCTTCACAAAATTCGGATTCATCATACCCACGCGAACATGGAAATCCCCAGGCACTGCACACACTGCTTTCAGTAACTCCGCAAGATTGGTCTGAATGTCTCGACCGTAGCATGCCGCATCCTGAGACGTAAGCCAGAACTCCCTCGTCCCCGAAGCCAGATCAGCTTTGACACGCCTTACTATCTCTTCAATGGTACAGCTTCTTAGACGCCCTCGAGCAAAAACTACACAGCAATAGGCACAGGCACCCAGACAACCGTAGCTTACGGGCACAATACTAATCACACTGTTTGACTTCAAATGCGGCAATGCGAGTTGAGGTTTTCCAGCCACCGAATTATCCAAGGCAACAACCCGCTCACCCTGCACCACTCTTTCAACGACACGACTTACCCTTTCACCAGCACCTGGCCCAACAACACCATCGAACTGGACTTCACGCTGAAGCCTATCGTAACAAATCAGTGGCAGACAACCGGCTACAACCAAAAGCTTGCCTTGGGGAACGCCCTTCAAAACCTGAAACATACGGTTCTCCGTCGGACCCTTGACTGCGCAGCAATTGTAAACTAGAATGTCAGCTTCCTTTTCAGAAGATACTATTCCAAACCCCGCAGCTGCCAGACAGCCTGAAAGCGTTTCTCCATCAGCTTGGTTTGTTGAACAGCCATAGCTCTTGACAAATACACGTCTCATGTTCATTGTTTCAAGTGAAAATAAGATACTTTAGATAAAAACCTAGAGGTGGCCATACGGAATTTTGACAGTAAACTGCGGCGTACCTAACACATGTTTTATAAGGCTAAGGATGAACATGATTATAGCATATTTGCCACATAATATAAGAAGTATAATGCAAGTGTATACGTTGTGATGACTACAAAGGGAGAAGAAATGAAGCTAATTACACTATACCTACCTGAGACATACATCAAAGCACTGGATCAGCTAGTTAATGAGTGTTTCTACCCAAACCGTGCAGAGGCAATCCGTGTAGCCATTAGGGATCTGATCAGCGCCGAAGTCTGGAGGCGGAGAGACGTTGACTAAACACGAGCCAATTGATCCCCCGTTAAGGTACCTCCTCGAGGTTGAGGGAGAAAACAAGATTGATCATGGGAGACTCAAAATGCTTGAAAACAATGCATTTGCACTCCAAGACGTAGAAACCGTTATCCCCCAACCACTCATGCAGAAGAGGACTAAGTCAGACAAAGCAAAATCAAATATAAGCAAGTTGGGAAAAGTCACAAGAAGGTTGTATGATCTAGAACCCTTCTGTCAGCCTGAAAAGCCATTGAAGATTGACCTGAACCTTTACCAGATGGAAGACCTTTAACCTTTCATTTCTTTTTGCCATCCTCAGCTTTCCGTTGATGCTAAATCAAGAACTACTGTTTGAGATTGCTGATTCAAAGGAGAGACTAATTCCCTTCGTCAAGGTTAGGGATATCCTCGAGACCAGCGTAGGCAAAGAATCTTGCAGAATTCCATCTATTCTTCGTTGATGTAACCTAACACACATGGAAGATTCTTCACAATCAAAAGGAATCGCGTACTCAAGCAACCAAAGCAGAAACCACCAGAAGTTTTCAACCAAAACCTCAGAAAAACGACGATCCCCCCGAACAGTTTTGCGACATACAATCAGAGCTTGAACTGGAGCAGTCAAGAAAAGCCGCAATGCAATGGAAAGAAGAAGCTCTGTCAGGGATTCTACCATCTTTGGACACTTGTTGATAAGGCTTAATAGCAGCTTGAAGAGTTCTCTCTTCTAAGAAAATACGGGTGGATGCTATGGTGGATGTGTGGCTTCCTTACGGAAAGACCGAAGTGTGCGTCAGGATCCCTGCAAGGAACCTGCTCGGATCAATCATGCCCAAAGAGTCGCCAAGCGCGCAGGATGCTGGCGTCGAAGTTGAGAGGGCGCTCACCAGCCCAATTGGCTCAAAGAGGTTAAGCGACATTGCTAAGCCAGATGACAAAGTCGCAATCGTAGTGGACGATGCTTCGAGACAGACGCCAACTGGAGTCATGATTTCACGAGTTCTAGCTGAACTCAACTCGGCAGGGGTCAAGGATGAGAATGTCACTATTGTTTTTGGATGCGGAACTCATCGAGCCGTCACCTGTCAGGAAGCCCAGAATATTCTCGGGGAAGATATTCACAGGCGTTTCAAAACGGTTAGTCATGACTGTCAAGCTAAAGATCTCGTCTATATTGGCAACACTAAAACCCATGGAAACAAAGTTTACATAAACAAGGTTTTCGCCGAGGCAAATGTCAAAGTCCTTTTGGGTGATGTTGGATTTCACTACTACGCAGGCTACGGAGGCGGCCGAAAGAGTGTGTTGCCTGCTGTTGCTGGAATTGAGACAATACAACATAATCATGCCATGTTACTCAGCACAAACGCGCGAACAGGAAGCCTTCAAGGAAACCCAGTTCACGAGGACATGGTTGAAGCGGCAAAGCTAGCCAAAGTTGATTTCATAGTCAATTCAGTCTCAAACAATAAGGGTGAAATCGTGAAAGTTTTTGCTGGAGACTTAGAACAAGCTTTTAGCGAGGCGGTGAAAATTGTCGATGAAATATACCGCGTCACAGTCGATCGACGTGCAGACATAGTGGTCGTTAGTGCTGGAGGACATCCCGCTGACATAAATCTTTTCCAAGCATACAAAGCAATCGAGAATGCCTTGGAGATAGTCAAACGGGGTGGTATAATAATACTTGTAGCTGAATGCCGAGAAGGATATGGTAACCAAGTTTTCCACGATTGGATGGCAAAACTAGGAGATCTGAAGACCGTGGAACGGGAAATCAAAAGAAGTTTCGTGCTCGGTGGACATAAAGCCTACTACTTGCTGAAGGCGTTGCAGAACCATCAGATTATTCTGGTTTCTTCTTTGCCAGAATACTATGCAACAGCCATCTTCAAGCTGAAAACTGCAAGAGCCGTAAACGATGCCTTGACAGAGGCGTTCAAGGTAGCAGGGTCAGGTGCAAGGGTTTGGGCGATGCCGCACGGCAGCTACGTACTGCCCGAGCTAAGAACGCGGCAAGAAGAGCATACAACATAACACCCAAGTCTGAGGAATACAATCGTAACGTTTAAGTTGGGAACAAAAATGTCATTAGGAAGACATAAGGATGCTTCAAACTGTCAGAATCCGCAAGTTCACACCAGATGATCTACAAGCCGTAATGAATATTAACCGAGTCACGCTGCCCGAGAACTACACAGACTATTTCTTCATGGACCTCCACGAACGATTCCCTGAAGCTTTCATTGTAGCAGAACAAGAAGGCGAAATCGTTGGTTACATAATGACTCGTATCGAAGTTGGCGTATCCAGCCTAGGCTTAGGAGGTTTGATCCGGAAGGCCCATGTGGTTTCAATTGCCGTAATGCCGCAGAGTAGACGCAAAGGGGTGGCCCAAGCATTGATAAACGCAGCGACAGAGGGAATGCGTTTCTATAAAGCCAAACAGTGCTACCTAGAAGTTCGAGTCACAAATGAAGCAGGAACAAAGCTCTACAAGAAATTGGGCTTTGAAATAACGCGAACTGTCAATGGCTATTACTCCGATGGCGAAGACGCTTACATGATGACAAAAAAACTGTAGAATTAACTCTTCTCTCGAGTTAACACCTTCCACTGGGAAGCCAGGCATCACTTTTTCAGAGTTGACATCAACAACCAAGGCTAATCTTCCTATATAGGGGGTTTTTCTAATCCAGATCTTTTGGCTCAATATTTTCCCATGTTGAGAAACAGAAATCGGAACGCTTGATGCATTCTAAAATTCTTTTCGCAAAATGATCGTTAGCTAAACGATATTTGCTCTCTATAAGAAAACTGCAAAGCTAGGGCACCAGCTCAGAAAAAACACGCATCATCCTGTAGACCCGATTCTACCTGATATTACGCTTGACTCGTCAGCGACTTCACACAACCATTCTGAGCTCTAGCAAAAACAACCGCAACCTCACAAAGCATACAAAGAGCCACTTGCAACCTATCCTTACGCAAGCCCTTCTCCGCGAAGCCATCAAGATTTTGAGCGCATATGCGTGTTCCTAAATTCATTTTTCGGGGTACAGTTCATTTTGTAGGTCTTGTTCCTCATCATTGTCTTCGTTAACAGTTCAGAGCTTGATCTCTTTCTTTGAGTTTTAACTGAACCAAAACAACCTTCTGAACAACTTAGGAACAGCCACGCTCGCTTCTGATCGCTCTCTTCTCACGGCTCTCAATGCTCGAAATTCTGACAGAACAACCTTGGGCATTTTCCTTGGGCTATACACTTTACTGCCTCCTGCACGCTCGCGATAGCCTATCGGAATCTCCGTTATCTTGCAACCTTTCAATGACATTCGTGCAGTGAATTCAAGCCAAAAATTGTATGGAGAATACTTCACTTCGCCAGCTATTTCATGGGCCAAACTCACCTTCATAAGCCTCATCACACTCGTAACATCACTACACATTACAGGAAACATAGCCCTCTCTAGAACCTGCAGGCCTCGCGAAAGAAGCTTACGATAAACTGGCTCCCTCCTGACAACCCGCTTTCCCATTACAATGTCTGGTGAATCCCGCTGCATGACTTTCCAGAGCCTGAAGAAATCGTCCGGATCATACTGCCCATCAGAATCCAACGCCACAACATATCCATACTCACTCGCGTTCACAGCGAGAAAGGCCTCTCTCATGGCTCGCGGATACCCCTTCTTCCTCTCCGTCATTTCAACATGAAGACCTGGAAATTCGCCCTTCAACCTCTGCAGAACTTGCTTGGTTCCGTCAGTGCTGCCATCCTCAAAAACCCAAATGTCCACATTCCACATTCTGTAAACAACTTTCTCATAGAGCTCCCTAACAGTGTCCTCGATGCCATCCGCCTCGTTATAAACGGGCATTATCAGGGCTACCCGATCATCAGTCTCAGAAAACCGTCTCCCCTTCCCTCCTGATCCTAGCACCGATCGCCCGCTCAACTCATCCCACCGTGCGGTCTGCTCTGTCGCGCCGAAACTCATCTTTCCAGAAGCCACTTGTCCAGATTCGCTCTCACAGCAGCCACATCATGATTGGCAAAGTACCAGTCCATAGTTTGCTTGAAGCCTTCCCTGTAAGAAACCTTCGGAGTCCAACCTAAAACTCGCCCTGCCTTAGTAAGGTCCGCCGCCCTAGAAGCCACGCCTTGAGGCTTGCCCAAGTCCCGTTCAACCTCCTTAGGTCTCCAATCCGCCAGCTCAAACACCAACTCGACAGCTTGATTGATCGTCAAGCGATCGCTGCGCCCAGCGTTAACGGCTGAACCATCCTCAATCCTTTCCGAAGCCAAAACAAGAGCATCAACTATGTCCTGCACGTAAGTGAAGTTGCGGTCTTGTTCCCCGCTGCCCCAAATCACGTAAGGCTCCATCCTCACAAAAGCCTTAGCGATCAGAGCAATTATCGCGTGCGTCTCGTTTTCCCTCGGTCCATAAGCAGTGAATATCCTCACCGACGCGGTTTTCATGCCATACTGCCTGTGATACGCTTTCAGGGCCATTTCACCCATCAGCTTAGCCCAGCCATACTCCAAGTCTGCTAACGCCTTGTCCCTTACGAACGGGTCGGCATCGTCTTCTCTCAACAGGTAATCGGATCCTGCCTGCTCTTGCAAGTAGGCTGGATAGACACAGGCCGAGCTGGCGAAGCATATCTTGTCGACTCCTGCCTTGCACGCTTCCTCAAACACGAGCTGATCGAGTATCATGTTAGAGGAACATTCGGCGGGGTGCGTGTCTATGTACCCTCGTCCGCCGTGGAGAGCCGCAAGATGAAAAACGACGTCTGCATCGTCTACCATGTGTCTCGTGAAGTTTCTGTCTTTGAGGTCGCCCTTGTAGACTAACAGCTCATCATGTACCCATTTATCTGAGCCTTTTTTGACCATGGGGTAATCTAGGTTAGCGAGTTTTCCGCTTGAGAAATCGTCTGCCACCCTGACTTCGGCTCCGTTTTTCAGAAGTGTGTCCACCAGATGGCTGCCTATGAACGAGGCTCCTCCAGTGACAAGAAATAGTTTCCCTTTCAACCTCACACATCCATAATTACCAGGCAGAGTTAGTCTTGCCCATTTCTTTTTATGTTTTTCTTCCCAAGATCCAAACAACTTCGGCAATTTTATCATTCATCCAAACAGACACCGCACTAAGGAAAGAGGCTGCAGAAACAACCACAAAAGACAACAGAGAATCGTGAATTCAACGCTATATTCTTAAGGCAGACCACTGCAACCCATACAACCTAAACGCTTCATCAAGTTTGGGTGAAGAAAATGGAAAGGCAAACTCGTGTGGCTCGGTTTTTAGTAGTTTGGAGACAGACAAAACGTTGATCTTACACATAAACAAGAAAATCGTAATCCAGCTCGTAGTAGGCTTTGCCATAACACTCTGGTTGCTCCAATTGGCAAACCTGAATGAGGTATTAGCGATAATATCGCGCTTCAACCCTGTTAACCTAATAGGTGCAGTGGCTTTCTTCATCACAGCATCCACATTCGTTGCGCTCGCCCTTTGCACAACGCTAAGAAACTCTAATCCGACTGTGCCCCTCAGGAAAATGATAATGGCCAGCTTTGCTGGACAATTGCTAAGCGATGTGACCCCTGTCAGATCAGGATACTTCATGACCCCAGTTTTCCTCAAACATCTTGCCAAAATACCGGTTGACCGTGGCATGGCAGGGGTTTTAGCCACAGGAGGCGCTAACTCCATTGTCAAGGTTGTGTTATCCTTGGCAGGTCTAGCCTACTTTGCGGGGCGTTTGGCTCTTCCAGGCGAAATCACAACTGCCCTACTCATCGGAGTCATTGTTCTGCTGGTTGCAGGAGCTTTCTTGATGCTGCTCATGTGGGAGCGACGATTATCGCACTTAGTTGCAAAAATTGAAAGGGCACCAGTCATTGGCAAGAGACTGCATGAATTCATTGAAATGTTTAGCAATGTTCAGGAAGAAGGGCGCAAAATAAGGCTCTCTTTGATATTTGTAGCCTCTCTCATACTTCTCTCTGTCCTTGCAAATGCCTCAGCGCTCTACTTGATTTTCGGCGGCATTTGGTACTACTCTCTAAGCCTGCTTGACTTCTTCTTCATAGCTTCATTTGCCTCAGTGCTGACGTATATCCCCATCACAATAGCGGGGCTAGGGGTGCAAGAAGCAGGTTATGTCATTCTACTTCACCTGTTACTCGGAATGCCACTTTCTGCAATTAACCCAAACTTTGTAGCTTTTGCTCTGATAGCAAGGGTGTTATTCACAGGAACAGACATAATAGGACTCGGTCCCTTGCTCAAGGTAGGACTAAAACAAGACGAAACAACAATACTCAAAGCTAGAAAGCCTTAAGCTCCCAGTAGTTGAGGAACCTCAGATCCAAAGTCACCTGGAAGTCACTTGCGAATGCCTCTTCTCTGTCAACGATCCGAAACGTGAAATATCCTGCTCTATCAATGATCCAATCGAACAAATTGTTCTCAATAATGGAACTATTAATAGGTTTAACAGACCACTTCTTCACAAACATGAATTCACTTGACGGGTTTGTAATCGTTTCAACCGGAACTAGCCCCCTCCACAATTCAACGTCAACCCACCGACAGCTACTAACTGAAAACGCCAATAACCCTCCCCGATAATCAACAGGAACGGGCACAAACAGGCTGCCAACACGAGAGGACGTTTTGTTGATAACAGCTAGGTTGACTGTAATATGCTTAATTGGAGGAACAAAGCCTTCCTGTGCAAAGGACTCATAAATCGTTTTTTCGTCAATAGGACCGACGTGATAAACTGAAGTTCCTTTTAGCCCAACATAGACTGGAGGCAAAAATCGTGGATCACCAAGATACCTAGTTAGAATACACAATTTGTAGGCAGGGGGCAATCTGGGATCAGTAGGGCTTGCCCAAGGGACGCTGAGAACATGTGTTATTCCCCTATTCTGAAGGAAGACAATGCTCTCTTCGATGGTGTCCATTTCATAGATTGGTGCTGACTCATTCCCATCTAGCGGCACAATGTCCCTATCTATGTAGTATTCTTTGATGTCAAACGTGGCAATTCTTGCATCTACAGGCGTGTTTTCGTTGACCCATTTCCACGCATCCGCCTCCTCAAATACGCGGGACAGGTAGCTCCACTTGTCGTCTCCGAGCATAGCTGCTGGCTTTGACAAGTTCATGTACGGCAAAACAACCACACTTGAAATGAAAAAGACTGCGACTATTGGAATCACAATAATACGTGCAACGCTTTTCATTTTGAAAAGCCACATGAGGGTTACGGAGACCATCACGGCAGAACACGGGAAGGCAACTATCAAATAACGCGGAAATGGAAGGTGCAGAGCCATCATGGTGGCTCCAACAAGCAATAAATAGAAAGTGGAAACAACAAGGAAATTCTTTCGTTTGGCAATAGTCAAGTACGCGATAGCTATAAGCAGTAAGCTCCCTGCCAATTTGCAAATTGAAAGGGTCCAATTATACATTGGGATCATGGCATAGTTTTGAAAATGCTGCACTGTTGAGTTTCTTAACAGGGGGTCCAAGTATTTGCCTATGTCGAAAAAGGGATAAAGAGGATTTCCCAGCAGGACAAGATTACGCCCATACCATGGCATGGTGACGATTAGTGCAAATCCTATCAGGGTGGCAAAGCGTTTCAAACTAATTTTCGCATTTATCGCATAGAGCAACAGAAGACCGAAAGAGAAAACACCAATATAACTCACAAGCGCGGAAAAACAGCAAAACAGTGATCCGATGATTTCATAATTCCTAGAACGCGCAGGGTCTAAGTGATACGCCTTGTAGAAAAAGAGGGCAGCCAGAGTTAGCATCAGTCCCAAACCCATAAGGTATGTTTCCTGAATGAAAAGTTCCCAGAAAAAAGGAATAGAGCCCAAGGCGAATACTGCAAAGACAGAAGCAATCCTGTTTTTGCTCACAATCATCGCAAACTTGGATGTAGTTATCAACGTTGCTAAACCGAAAATCGGTGAGAGTATTCTGAAATAGAAGTCGTTCGCGTTTCCAGCAAACATGTACAAGTAAACAGCGGTCAGCTGAATTCCAGGCGGATAGCTTGCGCTCATTTCCAAGCCAATCGATGGTCCTGCAATCAGGGGGATGCTGCCTTTGTCAAAAATGATCTTCGCGTAGTTGACTCCGTATGCCAATGAATCCCATTCTGTGGCTGGGAGTGATACAGCTTTGTATATTGCAGCTGCAGAAAACAAGCTTATTAAGGCCAACGGCGCTGCTATCAGAAAACTTGGTCTTTGCCTATGGTAGCTTCTCAGCATGGAAGAAAGAAAGTTGAAACTTGCTTTCGATGCTTTCCTGACTTTAGCAGTGATCAATGAGACTAAAAGAATTGTTTGAGTCAGAATTATCATCACTGGAGAGAACCCCCCCAAAATCCCAATCAAGATCATAATCACGAAATTCAAGCCAAACCCTAAACCAACTGATAGCAGCAATCTTTCAGCATTATCCAATCCGTTTCCACATAGCAGAAGTGAGAGAAAGAACCCATTGGCAAGCACAAGCGCCAAGCCTATCCATCCAGCGTTAAAGGGAATTATGACAATAGGCGCTTGAAACATGTCTTTCACGGTCAAAGGGGGCGGAAAGGAGAATAAAAGATGGAATATTCCAGCTACTACGATAATCATAACTAGCAAACTGACCGCCGTTGCAGAGTAAACCCGAGTGTTCCTAGACCCTTCTATCTCTAGCTTCATAGATTACTACCGCCCCCATCGAAACTTGCAGTTCAACTTTGGTAGTTTCCCAATCTCTTTCTCTTGGCACTATGACTAGCGTGTACAAACCTGATTTTGTCGCATCCCACCTCGCTGATGGACTGGTTTGTCCGCCAGTTGCTGAATTGGGAGATCTCACAACTAGCTCATGACGTTTCCACCATTCTGTATCTTCCCAGGGCTGAATGACTCCATCAAAAACTTCGATGCATATCTTCTTTCCAAACGAGTTGCTTTGCACTATGACGGTCTCTTGGTCACGCAGCAATGGTAGATGAACCATTAATGTCGGAGGAACCGTCATATTTGTTGTTTCATACTCCAGAGAATTCAGTGTGCCCCTTCCTCGAAGCTGAAAAGGCGAAGCTTCAATTTTTATAATGGTGAAATTGTCAGTGAAAGCATAGAAAGCTAGTTCAGCAAATCCTTCTCTAATTAGGGGTGCAAGGAATTCAAAAGTATTCCATTTGCCCGTATCTTTCTTCTGGATCGTCGCGTAACCGTTGGTCCAATTCCCTGAATATGGATTGCGCAAGTTAATGCTCAGTCGGTCTTTCCCTACGTCTAGATAAGTTATTCTAATGCTGGTTAGGTTTGGAGTCGCGACGAGCAGCCTCGAAGAAAGGTTTCCAGCGATGACAGACTTAGCATAGGTTCCATCTATTGATTGAGGCTCACTCCATCCTGCTTGATTGATTGAAACCAGTGTGGGAGAACCTGCTGTTATGGGGCTTTCAACTGGTCCAACGTTGTAGATATCAGGATTGCCATTGCAATCCACTATCTTGGGGAAGTATACCGATCCGAGATATTGGGTTAATGGCAATATGTCAAAATGGCCGTGTGTGCGCGCCCAAGCAACATCAAGTATGTACTTGATGTTCTCTTTCTGCAAGAAGTGCAGTATTAATGTTGGGTCTGTGATATTGTACAACTTTCTTGCTTCCCAGCCGTCAAGGTAAAAGAAGTAGCTATTGTTGCTGTTTTTGACGTGGTATATTCTGTTTTCAACTGCAGCCACTCTTTCTCCTTCCTTAAGATTTTCGTCCAACCATTTCCAGGCAATTCCCTCAGGAAATAGATTCATAAGTACAAACCACTTTTCAGCGTTAGGGTTTTTGAGAAGCCAAAGATAATTGTTAGGCGGAACGTCCAAGTGGTTATCCATAGAAAGCTTTCCTCCCATACTCAGTGTTAAGCTGGGAAAGAGAAAAGCAGCAAAAAGAAGCAACGCGAGACCAATCCTGACGCCGTCACTCTTGTGCAGTAGAGGCAAACATTTTCTTGTTTTGCCAAAGATTCTAAACTGATATCCCTGTCTTCTGTCGTATTCTCCGCATTTCTCCAGTGCTCTGGCAATTGGGAAAGCACTCAGGAGGGCAAACCCTGGCAATGCAAACACGACATGCCTAGGAAAAGCCCAAGTTATGCCACTCAGCACAAAAGCGCTTAATGATATCGGCCATACTGAGATTAACAACAGCTTTTTGTCTTCAGCAAGAAGTAGTGCAACACCCAATATCGTAAACAGGGAAACTGCAGGAAAGTGCGTCCTGTAGATGAGGAACATGAATATCTTTTCCAGAACTGAGGCTTGTTCTCCAAAAAAGCAGGTTGTTCCAGCTGACTCTATGCCGTTGATGGTTGTTTCCATTATCAATGGATCAATGTTCATTCCGCCGAGCACAGTGTAAGCAATGGGATAAATCGGGTTTCCGAGCAAAAACCAGTTTCGAGCGTACCAAATGCCTCCAATAGCCAAAGTTGACAGAACCAGCGCTGAGACGTTTCTGATGTTTGACTTGAACAGGTCTTTTGTTCCAGCAAAATGGTAAATCAAGGCAGCGACGAAAAAAGGTCCCAGAAAGAGCGCCATATAGGAAGTGAGTAATGCAAATCCAAAGAAGAGGCCGCAAACAACCCAATATCTTATCTCGTTCTTCATTATTGCCAATAACATGAACATGATTGAAATCGAGCAAAAGAAGGTCAATGTGGAATAGCTTGTTGCGTACATCGAATATCTAAAGAATAAAGGCGTCATTGCAAGGAACAACGCCGATACCAACCCGAGCTTCTTTCCACCTAGAATATCTCCAATTTTGTAGGTTGCAAAAACTGTAAGAAGCCCCATTAATGGGGGAATGCATCTCAAGTAGAAGTCTTCAATCATCCCTATCTGAGTGTAGTAGAATGCTCCAATAGCCGAAAACAATGGGGGGAAATTCGCACTCATTTCAATACCGACGGATGGACCTGCTATCAGTGGGATGCCGTTGTTACTGTACATGATTACAGACATTACTGCATGATATACGGTAGCATCCCAATGCACGACAACAGTGAGGAGTGCATGATAGAAACAGAAAAAGAAGATTACCCCAACAGCCAAGCAAACCAGCGACCACGACCCAAAATGGGGAGGTCTTCCAAACTCTCTGAAGGGGAAATAGTCCTCCAAGAGTTTCATGGATAGTCTTCCTTTTGCTCTTTGTTTATGGAAGATCCAAGAGAGAAAAACGATGCAGAACAGCAAGATTATGCCATTCAGGGGGAGTCGATAGAGCTTCCCAAAGATCCCAAGAACGATGGTTACCAACCCCGTAAGTCCGAATCCTAGCCCCAGCGCGCTTGTGAACTTAACAATGACAGATTTCTCATTTGCCAACAAGAAGCCGGAGGAAACAACCCCGAGGATCATGATTTCAATGGTAGCGAAAAAAGCTAAGACCAATCCTTCAATATGAACTGGAGTGTAATTGATTGCTGGATTACCTATCCAAGACATGACTTGCATGAATGGGCTTATCCATGTTCGACTTTCATGGATATAGACAAACCAAGCGCAGGCAAGAAAAGCCGCGATCATCAAGGGCACTATCAAATCCTCTTTCGTGTTCTTCTCCCGAATCTCTGTTTTGTCCGCGGTTTCCATGCTATTCTCTCACTTGACTTGTAGACGGTTAGAAACATATTTTCTGCGAACGAGCAAAGTTACTATTGCGAGAATGGCTACGACTGCAGTCAGCATTAGCCAGGACCACTGAGGCGTAGGCAAATCGGCTCCAGTGATGACAAAGCAGGGGGATATTGTTGTTTCTGTCTCAAAGAACAAGTGAGTTTTGTTGTCGAAGACTTTTTGCGTCGTGCATGTTTCAAACTTGTTTTCCTTGTACTGATAATGCAGCAAGGAATCCTTCGCACTCATATTCTGAAGGGTGGCTTTTTCAACAGCAAAGACCACCTTTACATTTGCGATTTTGTCCGACAGCTCATTCAAGAATCTAATGTCGTAGTACTGAATTATGGGTGCCGTTTTGGGGGAGTTCAAAATGAGAGGTTTGTCTTTCAAAATATCTATGGCGAGACCAACGTAGGTTATTGGCTCGCTGAAGTTTATTGTTATGTTCTTCACCATCTGTCGCGCATCATATTCATTCACATCGATGTGAATGGTACTTGCATTCGCGGGCAGGGCAACTGTGATGAACGTTTGATGTATTATATTGCTTTCAGGCAGAGCAGGCGGGAAATAGTCAGATCTTGCAAGTTCACAGAACAACAATAAGATCAAAAGCACAGCTAGACCACAGACCATCCTACGAGATCTGTTGCTGGATGTCTTGTGGTCTGCTTCAGCGTCTTTATCCATTTCTTCCTCGAACGAAGATGTTGAGAAGAGTCCGAAATTTGTTTGCATTAGACGGAGCCACGCCAACCCGCAAGCTTTGTATGGGAGCATGTTATTTATTAAAACATCTAACTATCCCCCATTTCGCCATCAGTTCGTGACCGCTTGAGCAAACCAATTCATCTTGTGAAGTCCAAGCTATCAAACTTTGACGCGTCCCTACGAATCGAGCTTCTTGTTACAAACCTTTTCTTTCTAGGTTTCAGGTTTCCAGACGCGTGGTTTTGGGAAAAGCATAAAGAGTAACCACTGCAAATATCCTCTAAATTCGGGTTGGCATAGATTGAAGAAATATTGGTTCCATATTGTTTTGATGGTTTGCATAGCTTTGCCTATTTTGGCGCTTGTTTTTCTGGATTACTTTAACATGGAAGGCTTCAACTGGGGTTACAATGCTTTGACTGACGGTTTTGATCCTTGGAGGAACACGTATCTTAACGAGAATTTCAGTTTTGATGTGACGTGGAAGGGAAGGCTATTCTATCTTGTTTTCTTGTGGTTTCTTGTGATAGAGGCAGCTATGGATTGGGACAAAATCGTTGATTTCCAGCCAAGAAACCGCCGTGTAATCGCTATTTCTCTTGTCGTAGCGCTGCTTCCCACGTTCTACGTTCTTGCAACCAACTTCTTAGGTTTAGATCTGGAGCTGCTGAAAATAGGGCGCTACTCTTTAAACATTCACTCCTTAAACGCAGACCTCACGCCTTCAGATTTTCTGCACCTTGGTTGGCCCTTATCAGTGGAATACTTGGTGTTTGCCGTGTTTTTCATGAGCGCCATCCTATTCGCATATCACTCCAGAGGCTTGAAGGTTTTCTCCATCTCCTTCGCCCTCGTGGGCGGAATAGGAGTTGCGTATCTGCTTGACACGATTTTCCCATTTGGCGTTTTTCGTCCCCTTCAAACACTCGCTCTTCCAACTGCCGCTACAACTGCAGCCCTTTTCGATGTTCTAGGCTACAGCGTGATGATGAGTTTCCCAGTTCGCCTCGGTGAATCATTACTTCCAGGTCTGACAGTCGCGATGGGAGGAAAAACCGCTAGCGTTTCAATTGCCTGGGCGTGCGCGGGTGTTCACAGTCTATTGCTCTATATGTTGATAATTTCCGTCTTTTTCAAGAAAACCAATATTTCTGCATTCCGAAAACTGGCGTATTTCATTGTAGGTCTTTTTGGCACTTTCTTCGTTAATGTTCTGCGAGTTTTTTCCATCATCATGATCATGTTGGAACATGGAAGTGCTGCTGGCATGAGTTTCCACAATACCTACGGCGAACTGTATTCTTTCATCTGGATTTTCCTCTTCCTCCTGTTGATTGGAATCATTCAGAGATTCTCCCTGGTGGAGAGAATACAAAACGCTTTTCATAGAGTTAGCTCGTATCTTGGTAATGCCAAGAACAAACTCGCTCTGAAGATCAGGATATGAGTGTATATTGAACCACGGCACAAAACAGATAGCGAGGCATCGCATCCGAATACTCTTCGAGCAGGCAGCGGCAACTCGAAAAACATACCCTGAACTGTCAAGTCGATATATCACGGCAGCTAGGAAGATCGCTATGTCAGCAAAGATACGTTTGCCAGTTAGCTATAGACGCCAAATATGCAGAAGTTGCAATTCACTGCTCGTGGCGGGCGACAATTGCCGTGTGCGGATCAACCAGAGAAGAGAAACTCATATAGTTGTAACCTGTCTAGACTGTGGCGCCAAAACAAGAGTGCCGTTAAGAAAGAAAAAGGAGAAAGATAGATTTGAGCAATATCAAAACCCGCATGAGACTTCACGTCAGGCACAAACTCAAAGATGAGAACCCAACAGCGTGGATAGGCAAGGACGGTCTAACCCCGCAGGTACTGGTTCAGATCGACAAGCAGTTGGAAAAGAACAAAATGATCAAAGTCAAAGTACTCAAGACCGCCCTTCAGGAACAAACCGTGGAAGCAATCGCCATGAAGGCGGCTGAACAGACCAATTCATCCTTAGTGGAAGTGAGAGGGCACGTTTTCATATTGTACAAACGGAGAAAACAAGAGTGTTCTTCATCTGTACATCACCAAGAAGAAACCGGCCGCAGATAGCGTGACAATTAACAAAATCTCTGCAGAACAATTTATGTTCAGTCAAAACCCATTTCTTGTTCAACTGCACTCCGATCGCAACTATAACGTTGCCAGTTCCCGACTCCTTTCACTTAGTATCCTGTTGAAACTTGGGTTCACAGGGAAATTCGTGTCATTGATCAGCGCTACCTCAACGCGCTGGATATTTGGCGTCTTCTTGACTTCCTCTACCAATGTTCTGATGCCTGCCAAGTCTGCAACTGGCGCAATTGCAAGCAGGTCAAAGGGTCCTACTAATTCGGAGATTACCATGATGTTACTTATCTTCTTGAGAGCTTCTATTACACTCGATTTGCTCTGCTGGGGAGAAATGCCTATCAACAAGAATGCCTTGCCTTGATAACCAATTCTTGAGAGGTCAATCGACACCATGATTCGGTGGAAAATCCCTTCTTTTTTCATGCTTTCGTATCTTCTCCCCACGGTGTAAGGAGAGGACCCGAGTTTTCTTGCGATCTCTGCAAAAGACGCTTGTGCATCCTTCAGCAGTTCACTCAGTATGAGGTAGTCGAGTCGATCCACTTCTCTATCTTCCTTTAGGTTTTAAATCAATGTTCTCGAATACCAACTGTGGCTTACTCGACCAGATGTTGACTGTGACTTTCCTCACTCCGAACCGTTTCTTTACTTCTTGCAGCACTTTGTCTAGGCTATCGATGTTTTTGGAGTACACCGATGCAGTTAGATCATATGTTCCAATGCTCTTTGATGGTTCGATCAAATCCGTGTTTTTGTCAATGAACTCTATTATTTCATCTTCACTCGAATCTGCCTCTATCCCAATGGTTGCTACAATGGGCAATCCAAGCTGAGCTAGGTCAGGGAAGAGGGTTGATCCAGTTATGACGCCAAGAGTCTTCAACCGCTTGATTCGGTTGAAAATTGAAACGGAAGATATTCCGCATTCCTTGGCAATGACTTTCAATCTCACGCGTGCATCTCTTATCAGAATGTTCAGTATCTTCCGGTCAATCTCATCAAGGTCAACTACAGTACCCATTTTATCTCAAGTTTAGGTTTGCATTATCTCAAATAAAGCTATTTTGGGAAATATAGAGAAACGATGGTAGACCAGTAAGTTGGATTAGTTGTGCTTTTAGATTCGGCTGCTTTCTATCAATAGCTGGGAATTTCTGATAATCTCCTAGGCAAATGCCCCGAGCCAGCCCCCATTTGCTAGCAGAAGCATAATGTCAGGAGGTTCAGACCATGTTGGCATCCACAACCTCAGTTTTCACTAACTAGCGCGTTTTGATGCCGTTAACACCCGCAGAATAAAACCCACATAGACCTTAGTAGAAAGAAAACGTTGAAACATGTGTTTGGAAGATTTGAAAAACCGGGTCGATGGAAGACACCGAGATGTGAATACTCCTTTCTCTCATACTGAGCAGCCAACCCCTCAGTCACCCTTTCAGGACCAATGTGGTTCCTTGGCAAAGATGGGCTTAAGTTTTCACCGTCCAATGCTGTCTCTTTTCACAAAATTCAACGAGCACTGAGTCACCAAGAGATTGATTGAGGCAAAAGGGTTTTCGACTAGTAATGAGGCAACACTCATGCACTAATATCAATTCGTTGTCCATAGTTTGGCTAAGAAAGCATCAGGTTGCTAAATCCATCTGGGATTTCAATCTGATTGATATCGCGAATGCTTAAATAGCGTGCCTCTGCATAGGTTGTGCTGCGCACAGGAATGTGTGCTAAAATCATGGAGAAAGGAAAATGTCGAAAAAGAAGATGATGGCGATTACTCTAATTATTGCTGCAACCTTCACAATTTCGCTAGTTGCATTACCAGCTGTCAACGCGCAGGCAACTGCAAACAAGAAGACCTACGCCTACATCGGCGCTATCCCTAACCCGGTGAACGTGGGCGGCGAAACACTGCTCCACCTCGGAATCACAGACGCCATTGGAACTGTAGCCAGCGGTTTTTCAAACTTGACTGTGACGGTCACCAAACCTGATGGCACAACTGAAACGTTAGGGCCTTTCAGAACTGATTCGACTGGAGGAACAGGCACAGTGTACATCCCATCCATGCTCGGCAACTACACTTTCCAGACGAACTTCCCAGAGCAGATCTTCGGAACTACACTGTACAAAGCAAGTACCAGCGAAAAACTAACCTTAATCGTGCAGTCAGAGCCAATAGCGTACTATCCAGCACACCCACTTCCAACCGAATACTGGACTCGCCCTATAGACCAGCAGCATAGAAGCTGGTACACTGTTGCAGGAAGCTGGCTAACCACTCCGGAAAACCTGTATGTCCCCTACAACGAAGGTCCAGAAAGCGCGCATGTTCTTTGGACAAAGCCACTAATTACAGGAGGACTTGTGGGAGGAGACGTGGGCATGGCCGATTCAATGAACAATGGAGCTGTAGGATTTGAAACTGGAGACGCCTACCAAGGCAAATGGAGCAGCCGATTCATAATCGCAGGAGTCTTAATCTACACTCACCATACAAGCGTCCGCCCGCTAGTATACACCGCTATCAATTTGCGCACAGGCGAAGTCCTCTGGGAAAAAACTTTCCTAGACAACCGAACAATAGCACTGGCTCAACTGTTCTACTGGCAATCATACAACTACATGGGCACATACGCCTACTTGTGGGTAACCTCGACCGCGTTAGGCACCAACAACTGGGTCGCTTTCGATCCATTTGATGGAAACATGCGAATCAACATAACCAACGTGCCCACCGGCACAAACGTAATAGGCGAAAGAGGAGAGATCTACCGCTACTCTGTCAGCACAACAGCTGGCACGTTTCTCCTATGGAACATGAGCGCTTTAATATCGATGGAAGGTAGCTTCTTAGGTCCAGGAATCTCAACCTACAATGCTTCAGCAACAACTGCAACTGGAGCCTTAACTGCAGCGGCTCAACGCGCATACTCGTTAAACTTCACTTTCCCAACAGGTCTGCCTGGGAGCGTCACACGGGTCTACCTCAAGGATAGATTCATCGGCGCTAGGATAAACAGCACAGCCGTTGATCTATGGGGAATCAGTCTGAAGCCAGGGCAAGAAGGGCAACTGCTGTTCAAGAACACTTGGAACGCGCCAGCTGAATGGCGCGAAGGCAACCTGACCACAAGCGGCTTCGCTGGCGGTTGGACCGGTTGGAGTTTGGAAGACAAAGTGGGCGTCATGTTCATAAAAGAAACTAGGCAACATTACGCTTTCAGCCTCGAGACAGGACAATACCTGTGGGGCCCAACTGAACCACAGCACTATCTAGACGCAATAGACGACTCGGTCGATGACTGCAGAAACATTGCCTTCGGCAAATTCTACTCAGCAAGCGTAGGCGGCATAGTCTATTGCTATGACGTAAAGACAGGCAAGCTGCTTTGGACATATGAAGCAGACGACCCATACACCGAAATCCTATGGTCCAATAACTGGTGGCTCAAACCAATGTTCTTCACAGACGGCAAAGCATACTTTGGACACACCGAACACTCCGCCAACATGCCTATGCCTCGTGGTGCCCCATTCGTATGCCTCAATGCCACAACTGGACAAGTAATATGGCGAGTGAACGGCTTGTTCCGCCAAACCAGGTGGGGTGCTCGCGGAGTATTGGGTGACAGCGTGATAGCTACAATGGATACATATGACCAGCAGATATGGGCAATAGGGAAGGGACCAAGCGCTACTACCGTAACCGCTCCTGACATGGGCGTGCCCTTCGGCTCATCTGTAATGATAAGAGGGACAGTCATGGACGTTTCTCCTGGCACAAAGAGCAACAAGATGCTGCTTCGCTTTCCAAAAGGCGTCCCAGCAGTATCCGACGCTAGTATGAGCGAGTGGATGCTATACGTCTACAAGCAATTTGACCGACCAATGAACGCTATCGGCGTTACTGTAACCCTCACCGTCCTTGACTCAAACGGCAACTACAGAGAAATCGGCAAAACAACAAGCTCCGCGGACGGCGTCTTCAACTTTGCCTGGACCCCTGACATTCCAGGAGAATTCAAGGTATACGTGTCCTTTGCAGGCTCCGCAGGCTACTACCCATCCAGTGCAGAAACCGCTTTCATCGTAGATCCAGCACCTGAACCAGAACCTGTCATTGAACCCGAATACAAACCAACAATAGCAGACCTCTATCTGTTGCCTGGAATAGGAGCCATAATCGCAGCAATCGCCATAGTCGGGATTGTAATAGTGCTGATGCTCAGGAAAAAACAATAAGCAAGCATGAAAACAAGCTTGCTACTCCCTTTCTTTTTGTTTATCATTTACTTCGACAAAAGCGAAAGCCAAAGTAAGCGGTGAAGCTTAGTGGGCTTCAAGAAAACTCGGTATCAATGCGGTTGCGTCCCTCAAAGTCTCCGTTCTTGAGAGCTCAGTGTAAGCAACAAACGCTATAGCCAACGCCCGCTCAAATTGAAATCCAGAGTTCTTTTGATAACTAGAAAACAAATATGCATAATGCACTTAGGGCTGAAAACCTACAGCGTTTTCAATAAGGCTGCTTCTTTTTGACAATAGGCGGAATGCTGCTGGGAACAAACGCCGTTCTTTTCCTCGAAGCAATTGATCGCAGTAACTCTGTCAGAAAGCTTCCACTCAAAAGACGTGATAAAGGGCAAAATGAAAGACAATTCATCCCCTTTTCTCAACTTCTCACACGCTTGGAAAAAACGATTAGGTGCCTTGGTCGACTTCAGATTTGGCATCGGATTTAAAAGTCCTCAGCCTCTAATCAGTGAAATGTGATGGAATAACCATCAATGGAGCATTATCACGGATGACAAGAAATATCCTGAACGAAAACCAATTGAGTGCCTCAGCATTTCACACCTATGTCTATCTTGTCAAAGTTGGAAAAGCCGTTGGAGTGCGGGAGGTCATGCGCGGAGCGAATCTCTCCAGTCCGAGCGTCGCCTATAGGAATCTCCAAAAACTCGTTGAGCTAGATCTCGTACTTAAGGATAAATACGGCAACTACGCTGCCTTGGAGAAGGTCGGTCTGAAGGGACAAATATGGATTGGGAAAACCCTTGTGCCACGGTTTTTGGTTTTCGGCTTGATTTTCTTGGGGTTCGTAATGGCTGAAGTAGCGATATTGGTACCTCACCTACTGCTTCGCGCCTCTATCGAAGGCTCATTCTTGCTTCTAACAACACTGACTGTTGTTTCTGCAACGATTTTTCTAGTCGAAGGTGTGAGATACAAGAAAATTAGCAAATAGCGATTTTCAATATAAGCGCATCTTATTCCCGTTGGCGCAAGCGGAAACCGAGTCGCCTAATTTGTGTCAAGCAGCTGCACAACCGCTTTCTTCTTGAAACGATGTTTCCTAACTTGAGAGGGAGGCGTCCTATGCATTCCTGTTCTCGATCAGGAACATCCTGTTCCATGATTAGAACTAAATAGCTATGAAAACATATCATGTTCGATCAATGATGATTGAAAGCAAACATCGCTTGCCTTCAACTCCATCTTGGGGGCCTCCGCCTAGGTGGTTTGAATGGGAAAACAGTTAGAGCCCCAATCAGGTCTGGTTAGATTCTGGCTCTTCATCGTCGTTTGCGCGTATTTTGGTTATGCTGTGTACTTCGCCATTTACGGATTACGGTTTAGTTTCGATTTGATCTCTGATCATTACGTCTATAACCTAGTTTCAAAAAATCCCTGGTGGTGGGCAGTCCTCTACTACGGCAGTGAAGGCATTTCAGGCTCAATTGCCATAGTGCTTCGCGCAATAGGGGGTGCTTTTGCATCATACTCAGCTTTCATGTTCTGGAGACGAAAAGAGAACGCGCTGTTCCTGGTCAAGGCAAAGATTAGCAAAGCTCTGCTTCTCGAATCGGGTGCCTTCTTGGCTCTGATTCCCTCAGTAATTGCAGCCTTCGCATATTATTCATCAAGCGAAAATCTCTACTATTTTGATCACACCCCCGGGCAGCTCTTACTATTCGGCACCGCCATACCTTGCCTTGCCACGGTAATGATCATTCCGCCACTCCTATTGAAGTTGAGAACAACAATAACCAGAGGATATCCAACTTCAGAAATCATTAGATGGGGCTGCGTAACCAGCGTCGCCTATCTCTATGTGGTTTTTTGGTTCAACTATTCTATGCTTTGGGCAGCAACAATGGTTCCTTATCCACGCTCCCAACAGCAATATGGCTTGAATTTTCTGTTTGAACCAGCAAACTTCGCAAGTTTTGTAGTCACAGTCTTCGGTCTTATGGCGATAGCAACCTTAGCCTTAGCTTCGGTCCTTCGCGTTGTAAGAAGACAATCAACCAGCTTGAATCTGAATCATGTAGGCACCGTTGTCCTAGCCTTCGGAGGCTATTTTGTCTTCAACACAGTTTTCTATTTTCTTACGGGCGGTTATGAAACACACCCAAGCGTGTGGTACGAAGTGATAGGACCGCTTCATAATCCCTATCTGTGGTGTGCATTTTTTGTGCTTCTGGGTTCAGCAGTACTGATCTACGGTCACAACGCCAAAAGATCGCAGATCCAAAGCTAAGGCAAGAATGCAGTTCACAAGACCACCAGAAACCGGACAAGAGAAACCCGCGATTGTTACTGGACAACTGGACGACCAAGGAAAGAAATGCTAACGGAACCTCTCCCACTCCAAAAAAGGAAAAAAATAGCGCGAATTTGTCAGGAAAGGATGATTTTGGCTCCCAGAGAATATTTATATTGGGCTTCATGATTTTACTGCAAGGAAAACTTACAGGAAACATCAAACTTGAATACTCCCCATGACGTTCCAGCACTACCTTTCATAGAAAAATTGGCCAAATACTTGAAAGAAAACGTTGATCAAGTTCAGCCACCCGCATGGGCAGCTGTGGCAAAGACAGGTTCACATGTCGAAAAACAACCTCAGAACGCTGATTGGTGGTACGTTCGAAACGCTGCAATCCTGCGGAAGGTATACGCTCATGAACCAATAGGCTTGGAAAAACTGCGCGCAGACTATGGAGGAAGAAAAGGCTTTACAGTAAAGCCAAATCATGCCTGCAAAGCGGGCGGAAGCAACATCCGCAAGGCTCTCCAACAACTGGAAGCAGCAGGATTAATCCAGACATCCAGACCTCAAGGGCGAAAAATGACCCCCAAAGGACGCAAGCTCCTGCAAGAAGTGGCTGCAGACCTCCACAGAGAAATGATCAAGACAACCCCTGAACTCAGCAAGTACAAGGGCGAGTAGGGAATGTCAGACGAAGAGCTCGAATCGATACGCAGAAGAAAACTTCTGGCAATGAAGCAACGGTCAGAAGACGATCAAAAACAATCCGAAGTCGAACAACTCGAAGCGCAGAAACAGGCATTGCTGAGGCAAATTCTTTCGCCCGAAGCTAGACAGCGTCTGACAAACCTGAAAATGATCAAACCCGGAATCATCGATCAACTTGAACTTCAACTCATACAACTCGCTCAGACGGGGAAACTTCCTATTCCCTTGTCAGATGTACAGCTGAAACAAATCCTAGTTCAACTCCAGGGAAGAAAACGAGAAATCACAATAAGAAGAGTGTAGAAATGGCAAGAGTCAAACCCCCTGCAAAAAAGCGCAGGCTTTCGAAAGCCGGCAAACAGAAGAAGCCAGTCCCAACTTGGGTCATAGTGCGAACGAGTGGCAAAGTCAGAACTAACCCCAAACGCCGCAGGAACTGGAGAACACGAAAGATTAAGGCATAGGAGAAATACGAAAATGGTGCCCGAAGAGAAAACCGTGCAACCTGCAATTGAAGACAGCACAGCAGAAACCGCTGAAGAAATCGAACCTGAAGAAATACTGGAGGAAAAAACAAAAGAGGTCGCAGAAGCAGGAACGCTGGAAGAAGCAGAAAAAGCAAAGCCAGCGCCCAAGAAGAAAGAAAAAGACACCGAAATAGTCGAGGAACGAATCTACACTATCCCGCTGGGAAAAGCCTCGGTCCGACCTCCTAAGAAAAGAGCTCCACGCGCCGTGCAGATGATCAAAGCCTTCATCACCAGACACATGAAACTCGAAATGCGAGTTGAAGAAGAAGAGGAAAAAGAAGAACTGCACAAACTCACAATCAGCCAAGAAGTAAACGAAAAAATCTGGGGCAGAGGTATAGAGAAGCCTCCAAGGAAAATCCGCGTTCGTGCAGCCAAAGACAAAGACGGCAACGTCACAATCTATTTGGCTGAAGGCGAACAATAATTGGCTGTCTACTTATCCAGCATTGTCGGCAGCGCAAGCATAGGTGTTTACTCCCTAGCCACCGACAAAGTTGTTCTTATCCCTAACGTGGTTCCGCTGAAGAAGGCGGAAAGAACCGCGGAGTGGCTCAAGGCGAAACTCATCTCCACCTCAATCAGCGGATCAGTCCTCATAGGCGCATTCGCCAGCGCGAACTCCAATGGCATATTGCTGCCAAACTCTATCCAAGAAGGAGAACTTCTACAGATAAAGAAACACTTCGAAAACAACGTTACAATAATGGAAACGAAGAAGACAGCTCATGGGAACCTAGTCCTAGCAAACGATTTCGGAGCAGTCGTTGACCCACGCCTTAAAGAACCACATATCAAAAAGATATCTGACACGTTGGGTGTTGAAGTAGTCCCAGCGGAAATTGCTGGGTTACCATACGTCGGCTCTCTCGCAGTTGCTACAAACAAGGGGGTCCTTGCTCATCCACTGCTTAAGGATGAAGAGCGCAAAGCGTTAGAAAGTGTTTTCAAAGTGCCGGTGGATGTTGGCTCGGTGAACTGTGGAATCCCCTATGTCGGAACGGGGCTAATCGCAAATTCTCATGCGGCAGTTGCAGGTTCCTTGACAACTGGACCCGAGATGTTTATAATTGGGAATGCACTGGATGTTGTGCAGGA
>CAZQCX010000003.1:0-5471 GCA_964591705.1 uncultured Candidatus Bathyarchaeia archaeon
GTAACAACCATAATGCCAACGATAACAACCATCAGCAGCGGCGTCGCAGCAGTCCAGACATCAGTTGGAACAGTGCAGACAACCCTGTCAGCAATCCAGGGAACACTATCCAGCGTTAGCGGAAGTGTTGGAACCATATCCACAAGCATCGGCTCAATAACAAGTGAGCTGAGCGCAATCAACACAAAGGTAACCAGCATCAGCAACGGCGTTGCCACGATACAAACAGACGTTGGAACAATCAAAGGAACAGTCACATCAACAGACGGCAAAGTAGCAACAATCCAAACCGCAATCGGCACATTACAGGCAGATGTCAGCGACGTCCAAGCATCAGTTGACGTTGTCCCAGGACAAGTCAACACGCCAATCTACATCGCAGTGGTGCTAGCGCTCATTGCAGCGATAGCGTCCATACTGTGCTTGGTAATGATGCGCCGAAAGATAGCAGGTTAAGAACCCTCAGCAAAGCGAGGGTAACCCTCCTTTTCTTTGTTTGCTTTCGTTGCCTATTCGGGGGTATTTGTTTACAGTAGGTTCTGTAATCTTGTTCTCACGTTTTCTTCTTGATCTTTTCCAGGCAGTGACCCATTTCTGCATTGGGATCTCCGTTAGGCATTTCAGGTCGACGGGGTGGTGCGTTCTTTTCTATGTTCTTGAGGGGATGGGTTCTAGTGACTTTGCTTTGTTGGGTTGGGCTTGCCGTTTTTTCCGGTTCTCTGGGTGTTTGGGCGGGGGGTGTTTGTCTGTGATATGTATTGTTGTTAGACGTGTCTTCAATATTATCTATTGAGACGTAATATTTAATAGAGTGTCCCCCCGAATTAACCTAACGGAGAACCAACAATGCCAAAGCTGCGCCTATCCGCCCTCGACAAAATCAAAAAACTAGGCATATCAAAAAAAAGACAACAAGAGATCCAAGCTTCCCCACCAGCCACCAAACCAATGCAGAAAGGCCTCAAAATAATCGAACGATACCCCCTCTACGAACCATTCTCACACGTCGCCATCGTTCAAAACCCAAAAACAGGCGAATTCAAATACATACTCGACGAACTACAACTAGACTCACTTGAAAAAAGCATATACGAACGCATCCTCGACATCCTACTAGCCGAAATAGAATCCCCCAAAGAAACGCTAGCAGACCCCCGCAAGTTCTTCGCAGAAGAAGCAAAGAAAATAGTCGACAAATACAGAATCAGCCTCGGCTGGCTCCCCGATGTATCATGGTACAAAATCCTCTACCACGCAGAACGCGACCTCGTCGGGTACGGAAGAATCGACCCGCTCATGCGCGACCCAAACATAGAAGACATATCATGCGACGGAGTCAAAAAACCCGTATACATATGGCACCGCAACTACGAAAGCATAGAAACAAACCTCGAACTCGAAAGCGACGAAATTCTCGACAACATGGTCGTCAAACTCGTACACATGGGAGGAAAACACGTCAGCTCAGCATTCCCAATAGTGGACGCCTCTCTACCTGGCAAGCACAGGCTCGCAGTCTGCTACAGACGAGAAATCACTCCGTTCGGAACAGCATTCACAATCAGGAAATTCAGAGAAGATCCATACTCAATCATCGATCTCATAAACATCGGAACGTTTTCCGAGGAAATGGCAGCCTACTTCTGGGTCTGCCTGGAAAACCGCGCCTCAATCATGGTTCTAGGCGGAACCGCAGCTGGAAAAACAACCGCCCTGAACTCAATGGCTTGCCTCATCAAACCAGGCAGCAAAATAGTCACAATAGAGGAAACCGCCGAACTGAACCTGCCCCTGGAAAACTGGGTCTCCCTCATCGCAAGGCAAAGCTACGGTCTAGGCGGAAGCAGCATAGGCGAAGTAACACTATTCGACTTGGTCAAAACCTCAATGAGACACCGCCCAGACATCCTCGTCGTAGGCGAAGTCAGAGGCCAAGAAGCATACGTCCTATTCCAAGCATTGGCAACAGGACACGGCGGCATGTGCACCATGCACGCAGAAAACCTGGGTTCCGCAATAAAACGTCTAACGCAGAAACCCATGGACATCTCACCAGCCTATATCCCACTCATGAACGTCATTCTCTCAATACAGCGTGTTCACCTCAACAAACACGGAGTGAAAAAAGCGTTCAGACGCGTGATCAACGTCAACGAGATCGCGGATTTCGAAGACTACCGAAATCCCTTCAGCTGGCAACCATCCAAAGACGAACACAAAATGGACCTGACGAGGAGCACGATGATCTCGTCAATCTCTGAACGCCAAGGCACCCCAACAAGCGAGCTTATAGACGAGATAGACAAACGCAAAAACGTCTTACATTGGATGCGAGAGCGCAACATACGAAGCTACAAAGACGTGGCTGCCATAATCGCAGAATACTACGCCAGACCCCAAAACATCTATGAAAAGATAATATCCAGGGAGGAAGTCAAAGTTGCCCCTTCTAAAGAAGCTTGAAGGCTTTTCCTTCCGCCTCTTCGGAGGCATAGCCCCCAAAGTATTGAGAAACTCGTCCTCAATCAAGAACAAACTCGAAAAAGCCAGAATCAGGATCTATCCTGAGACCTACATATCGTTGATGCTGCTGCTAGCAGTCATCACCGTGCCCATCTCGGTCGTGGCGGGCTTGATCTTCTTCTTCTTTGGGTTTATGCCCATGCTCTTTCTTCTTCCTTTGCCAGCCTATGTCATAGTTGGTTTCCTGTTCCTTCCATCGTCCAAGGCCAGCGACAGAGCGATTAGCCTCGAAAGAGAGATGCCTTTCGCAGCAGCCTACATCAGCGTCATGGCTTCTGGAGGAATAGCGCCTTACACCAGCTTCAAACGTCTTTCAGAAGTAGACCTCATGCCAGCCATGCGAAGCGAAGCAAGAGACATACTGAAAGATGTAGAGGTTTTCGGCGTAGACCCTTTATCAGCGTTGGAATCCGCAGCGAAAAAGAATCCTTTAGATATTTTCAAAGATCTGCTGTCAGGCTACGCATCCACGGTTATAATAGGCGGAGACATCGGGCATTTCCTAGAACGCAAGGCAGAGGAAATATTCAAGACGCGAGCTTTGCGTGTGAAAGCCGCTGCAGAACGATTAGGAATGCTGCTGGAGACCTTCATCATCGTCATGGTCATGATGTCACTTTGCTTCTACATTCTGTTCGCCGTGGATCAGATACAAGCCACATCAAGCACGTCTATGATGTCAGGCATAATCCTGTATACGTATCTCTTCACGCCCATGCTTTCGATGATGTTCATCTACTTGGCGCACAGCATGCAGCCAAAAGCACCGGTCACGGACATGCTCCCATACAAAGTGTTCGGAGTCTGCGGAGTGGTAGGGATCGTTCTCTTCCTGCTCCTCACGAATTTCCTCGGAGCCGTGAACATTCCGTTGCTGTCTAGCCTTTCAACCATAATTGACCTGCCTGTGGCAATCGGGATCGGATTGTTCGTTGCCACCGCTCCCGCAGCCGCAGTCTACATCAAACTGAACAGGGAAAAAGTCGGCATGGAGCAGGGGGTAGCCAGCTTCCTGAGGGATTTGACAGAAGTTCGAAAGACTGGGCTTTCTCCAGAGAAATGTATCGAAAGTCTTTCCAGCCGTGACTTCGGCGTTTTCAGCAAGGAACTGCGCAAAATAAGCTCCGAAATCTCCTGGGGTGTTCCCGTGAAAAAGGTCATCATGGGCTTCGTCAGTCGAACGCGGAGCTGGATGACGCAGATTGTCATGTTTCTACTAGTGGAAACCATCGATGTGGGCGGAGGCACGATTCCGATGATTGAATCGCTTGCCAGATTCAACAACCTCACGCAAGAAGTGGAGAAAGAGAAGAAGATGTCCGTTCGCCCATACGTCATGATGCCCTACTTAGCATCGATTCTCCTTGTTGCCACAACAATCATGATGCTCAGCTTCACCACCGGCTCCGTCGTACCTGCAGGCTTGCCTGGACAGCCTACAACGCCGAAGGACCATGGTCCAGTCAAAATGATATTCATGACCTCGGTGATTTTCCACAGCTATCTCATAGGGATCGTGGCTGGGAAAATCAGTGAGGAGTCAATCGCAGCAGGTTTCAAGCATGCCGCGATCCTCGTAGTGATTGCCCTCTTAGCTGCGAAGTTGGTGCCAATGTTCGTAACAATTTAACAGGAGAGATAGAAACATGAAACGTGAACTCAACCATGAAATGGTTAAGAAAAAACTAGAAAAGTCAAGCCAAATCTTGGCGCGAATAGCCTGCGGCATCATGCCAGTTCGCAGACTGATCAGAAACAGGCGAGCCGAGAGCGCGGTCATATCTAACGTGATCCTCATAGGCGCGGTCATAGTCGTAGGGTTTGCCGCCCTCTTCTGGTCTCAATCTCAGTCATCCACCTACCAGCAACAATACAGCGACACCATAAACTCCTACGCCACCCAGCAGCAGGAACGCATCAGCCTGGAATACGTATCCTACACCAACGGCATACTAAGAGTGTACCTGATGAATTCCGGACCGATTAGCATCACTCTCCAAAGCCTTCGCGTGAACAACATCAGCTACAACATCACAAACCTCTACGATTTCAACACCGGCACACCCTTGGGAACCACCAGCCTCAACGCAACCATAGGGCAAAAAGAAGGCTACATATCACAACCCGTCACTCTTGCTCCAGGAAGTTACACTTTAACAATAACAACAAGGAGGGAATCTTCGTTTGTCTTCACCATCACGATCTAAGAAAAAAAACAAAAGATTGATTCGCAATTCGAGAGGTTTCTCTTCCGTAGTCGGCGCACTCTTCGGTGTGCTGATAATCGTTTCCATGGTAGGAACCTATTTCGTCTGGTCCATATCACAAAACAATCTCTACAACAACACCGTCATGCAAATGAGCCAGCAAGACAACGTTAAACGCAGCGAAATAATTCAAGCATTCAACGCCACATACGATACAAAAAATCTCCCACAGGTAAAGGTTCTTGCCCCAATCCTCAACCTCGGTCCATACCCGCTTCAAATCACCCGCGTATGGCTAAGCGACGCAAACCAAACAGGACTCTACAATGTAAGCCAACCCCTAAACATAAACGTCCCAGCAGGAGCCGCCCAAACAATCGAAACAACCATCCAATTAACTGGAGCACAACCAGACGACACCTTCACGTCATGGCTAGTCACCGCAAGAGGCAACGTCATACCCACCTCAACAACACTACAAGGACCAGCCGGAACAATGGGACCAGCAGGACCAGCCGGACCAGCGGGACCAGCGGGACCGCAAGGCGAGACAGGGGCAACAGGAGCAACCGGACCAGCAGGGGCAACAGGAGCAACTGGACCCGCAGGACCAGCAGGGGCAACAGGGGCAGCAGGGGCAACCGGCCCGCAGGGCCCTCCAGGCGAACCACCTGAAACCGCATTGTCTTCCCTGATTTCTCAAGGCATAGGGTCGATCTCAATGAACTTCACTTCTTTCAG
>CAZQCX010000003.1:5571-74932 GCA_964591705.1 uncultured Candidatus Bathyarchaeia archaeon
CTTCCCTGATTTCTCAAGGCATAGGGTCGATCTCAATGAACTTCACTTCTTTCAGGTCCTATCCTGTAACTGGTACCAACGCCACAGGACCTGGAACTCTTGGAGCGGAAAATCCCGCTTTCACTTTTTCGCTGGTCACAAAAACCGCTTTCAGCATCAATGTAACTAATTTAGATCCTCGCAAGTTGGATCTTAACCTGTCATCCCGCAGTCAGCTCTGGGTTATAGGTCCAGCTGCAGGCGCCATCAAAGGGGCAGTATATAACATGGCTATAAGGGAAGGCAATAATATACGCATGATGTCTGCAACTGACTTCGTTATTCTTAGGTATAATGTCACGACGACAGTGTATTTTGGTCCAAATGCACCTGGAACTAAGGCTCTTAATCCTGGAATTGTCGCTGTAAACCTAGTTCTGACTGGGAAGATTGGAAACGTGGACTATGGACAAAACCTCCCATTCATATCTCTCATTGCCACAGTATAGCTCCCTTCCTTCTTCGAGGAACAAGAACAGGCTCACGTACCTAGCTCCAAGCTTCAAAAAGCCTTTGCCAAAAGTTGGCGAACAACGACCAACTGGCGCTCTTCTTTTTTTCTAATTATCGCATTCTTCCACTGCTAAAGAAGTTGGCTATGGCAGAATTAGCCACTCTGGAAACGATCTAGGCAAGATGCGCAAATCGGGAAAGAGGAACAGGTCGTCAGGAACATAGTTGAACAAACTAAGCTGAACAAACTACGCGGATTTAGAACCAACTTGCCTAAGTTGCTTAGATCTCTCAACTGTAATCTTGGTTTTGCAGGACTTACAATGCAATTCCCCTTCACCTAGAGACGACAACCTATAGAAATTCAACCTGTTACAGACAGGGCACTTGGTATGCCGAAGCTTCTTCAACTCTTTCTCCATCATCGCCTCGTAGAAAGACCACATGTAACCAGAATCTATCGAACCATAACCGTCAGAACTCAACACTCACCGCCTCTAAATGCTGCGCTCCTAAAAAAGAACGATCAGCTATATAATCCATATGAACTGCAAGTAAATAATGCAACCAAAACACACGCATAACAACTCTGCTTGGCAGAGACCAACCGTCAAACGAACACCGACAAACAAACAGACAGTTTCCCTGTTTGCAAGATATAAGAAACCCTAAGACAATGGACAACCACCACAAACACTTTCACCATAATGCTCAAACCAAAAAAATGAAGCCGAGCCCTTCCTGCCACACTACCGTCCGAAACTGTCACCCTCATAGCCAAAGATTCGATCTACGCGTTGGTCGCAGCCTCCGAAGACACTCCGATTCGCCTAAGAAGCTCCACTACATCAGAAACCACAGTGATTTTCATGAAGCAAAACATGCCAAGCGATGCCCATCACCTCAGAACCTTCCGCAGACAGCTTGAGGCAACCCACAATACTGCACGAGTTTTAGCGCTCGCAAGACCACTACTAACACTGCAAAATTTCCAATGCACTCCATTCGCACAATTTGACAATCTGACCCACATGTTCGTGGCTAAATGAAATGCTATGCTACTCAAAACCCTGACGACCGATGAAGCCGAAATGTAACTCAAACAGCAAAGCCAACCCTAAGACCACCCCCGCTTTTCATGCTTTCCATTCTCATTTGAAACTACGTCTTTATTTATTGAAACACAATAATCATATCGAACGGAACTTGCAGGAACTCTTAACCATCGCCAGAATAACGCTTTCCATAGGCTTTCTTCTCTATGCTTCATGGAGCGACTACAGAACCAGAGAAGTGAGCAACACTGTCTGGGCAATTTATGGTCCAGTTGCTCTATGCCTCTCCCTCGCAGGCTTGCTTCTGTATGAACCTTCAAGACTACCATTCTTCATGCTCAGTTTTGGCGTAACCTCAATAATAGCCATCTTGCTTTTCTACACAGGCGGCTTCGGCGGAGCCGACTCCAAAGCCTTCATATGCATCGCTCTCGCTATTCCCTTCTCAACCGAAAAACTTTTCACCCCATTAATACCTAACGGAGTCTCTCCGCTCTCTCAAACCATATTCCCGATGACGATCTTCAGCAACAGCGTACTGCTAGCAGCAGCAACCGCAGCATATCTCCTGCTGTACAACCTGATTTGGCACAAGCGATCAAAACGGAAGATGTTCGAAGACGGTCTCGCCCATGAACCTCTTGGAAAGAAACTTCTGACGATCATAACAGGGCGCAAAACAACTATCAAGGAGCTAACAGAAAAATGGCACGTCTACCCCATGGAAGACATCGAAAACGAAAGCCAAGACAAACCGCCAAGAAGACGCCTCGCAGTTCTTCCAAAAGACGAAGGAAGAGACGAAATTATTGAAAGACTAACTCAAGCCATTAAATCTGGGAAAATCAACAACCAAGTCTGGGCAACACCTGGCTTGCCAATGCTGATCTTCGTAACACTTGGACTAGTAACCAGCCTATTGTTTGGAGACATCGTCTGGATCCTAGTTATTTCCGCTCTGGGCTAAGTTCTGCAGCAAGCTCAAGCTTGTCAATACCGCTTTTACTGCGCTTCATGAAAGAAACCGAGGCAGTAACCATCAAAAGCGAACCAAAACCAACGAGCGAAATAGCATGACTCTGATACGGATACCTAAGATTAACACTGGAAGCAATAGACGGACCCTCAGGGGAGGGATACGAGTACAAGAAAGCGCTTACGCCAAACAAAGCAATAGCCACAATCAGCAAACATATCTCGGTTTTAAACCTCAAGTAACTCGCCCTCAAACTTGCTTTCTATGGGTTTGCGAACAATTTCATACGTTATAGAAACAAAGGATATTTTAGCTTTGTGGAAAAAATATGCACCCAAGAAGGTCAAACACCATGCACCACAAAACAGAACTACTCACCTTCCTACGTAAGAAAACAGACGAAACACACGTGGCAGTGATACCAGACTTCTTCATCGACCGACTCTTAGATCTAAACTGCAGGCCTTCACAATTATCACCAGTAATTGAAAAAGCAGCTGAACACAAAGGCGGCAGCATAGACAACATACCTCAAACAGAACTCCCAGGAGGAAACGCAGTCAACACCGCGTCCGCACTTGCAGCATTGGGCGCCACAGTCACACCCCTGATCTGCACCAGCAAACTTGGTCGCAAGCTGCTCAAGCTTCACCTCAAATCTCAGCGAATCGATCTTTCACATGTGAAACTCCTGCCAAAAGCCTCACTGACGACCGCACTAGAATTCAAAGCAGAAAACGGCAAAACCAACATAATGCTGAGAGACGTTGGATCGCTGGCTGATTTCGGTCCAGAAAACTTGACTGAGCATGACTATCAACTAGTTGAGAACGCAGATTACGTGTGCATATTCAACTGGGCTGGAACCAAAAAACATGGCACCCAACTAGCAGAAACCATCTTCAAGAGAGTAAAAACAAAGGGCAAAGGAAAAACCTATTTCGACACAGCAGACCCTACACCAAACACCCCGCACATTCCTGAACTCATCAATAGAGTCCTGAAAAACCCACATGTCGACACCTTGAGCCTGAACGAGAACGAAGCAGTAACATACGCAGATCATTTCATAAAAAACGATCAGACGACAAAGAAAAAGACAAATCTCAGTGAGATGGCACTACAATCCGCAAGAATCCTTGCTAAGCACCTGCCAGCGAGAATCGACCTCCACACCACAAATCTCGCAGCAACCCTGACCAAGAACAAAGAGGTCAAAGTGCCCACCTTCAAAATAACACCCCTGAGAGCAACCGGAGCAGGAGACGCTTGGAACGCAGGCAACATCCTAGGCGACGCATACGACCTATCTGATGAAGGCAGATTGACTTTAGCCAACGCAGTTGCTGCCAGTTACCTCATTGACCCTGAAGGCTTGCACCCCACTCAGCAACGTTTGATCAAGTTCATCGAGACCAGTCAATTTCCAGCCTGAAAACCCAAGTTTTTTATCTCCAACCACAGACTAATTCGAGGAAGTAATCAAAATCCCTCAGGCTTGATGACAGCATGACAAAACTGTTTGGAAGCTCAGGAGTCAGAGCACTATTCAACATTGACCTCACAACCGAGTTAGCCTGCAAAATCGGTTCAGCAGTGGCTGCTCACTCGAAAGCAAAAAAAGCGATAGTAGCTAGAGACACACGAACTTCAGGCAAAATCCTGCAAGACGCCCTAGTTTCTGGACTCATGGCAGCCGGCGTAGACGTTTCCGTCATGGAGATTCTGCCCACTCCAGTGTTAGCATACTTGACCAAAACTCTCAATGCTGATGCTGGTTTCATGATCACGGCATCACACAACCCTCCACCTTACAATGGAATAAAAATCTTCGATTCCAACAGCTTAGGCTACACCGACGCTGCCCAGGACTCAGTTGAAAAAAGGGTTGCAAATGCTAATTTCTCATTTGCCGACTGGAGGAATTTGGGTAGAGCAACACCAACCGATGAAAGCAATCTATATGTCGAAATGGTCAGGACACACATCAAACTGCAAAAACGATGGCGAGCAGTAGTTGACCCTGGCTGCGGAGCAACCTACAAAATCGGCCCCTTGCTCCTGAAAACACTGGGCTGCGAGGTACTCGCCCTGAACGCTCACCCTGACGGCTTCTTCCCAGCCAGAAGCTCTGAACCAACTGCCCAATCGCTGCAAGATCTGGCTCAGATTGTCAAGGCTTGGGGAGCTGACATTGGCATTGCCTTCGACGGCGACGGCGATCGAGCGGCTTTCATAGACAACTCTGGCAGGTTTGTCGATTTTGACCGTTCACTTGCCGCCTTCTCGGCTTACGCTGTAGGAAAACTAGGCGGAGGAACCGTGGTCACCAATGTCGAAGCGTCCATGTGCGTAGAGACAATGGTGAAGAACCAAGGTGGAAAGGTCGTGCGAAGCAGAGTTGGAGATGTCTATGTCTCCGAAGCAATAAGGAGGGGCAAAGGCATTTTTGGCGGCGAACCGTGCGGAGCATGGGTCCATCCACGACACCACTTCTGTCCGGATGGACCATTGTCAGCTGTCTTACTCTTGAAAGCTCTCGAAGAAACCAACGCGACCCTTGCACAATTCATCGCCAGAGTTCCAGAGTACATCACCCTTCGAGAGAACATAACCTGCCAAAACAAACTCAAAAGAAAAGCCATGACAGACATTGAGCACGAGATCAAAGAGGACTTTCCAGAGTTCATCGATTTCTCAAAAGTTGACGGCGTGCGGATAGCTCTCGAAAAAGGCTGGCTCTTAGTGCGCGCCTCAGGAACAGAACCCTTCATTCGGCTAACCGTTGAGGGTCAATCGTTAAAAGCCGCAAAGGACATAATGGCAAAAGGAAAAGCCATAGCAAAGAAACATGTTGGAGTGGAAAACGCTTGAAGGCAGTTATTCTCGCCGCGGGAGAGGGCGTTAGGCTAAACCCAATAACGGCAACAAGACCAAAACACCTCATCAAGATCGGCGGGAAACCAATACTCCAACACTGCCTAGAAGCGTTGAACAGCATAGGCATAACAGAGGCAGTCATAGTCACACACTACATGGGCGAAGCCATTCGAAAAGACCTTGGAGACGGCGCGAAACTGGGCATGCGACTGGAATATGTTGAGCAGCCGTCGGTATTGGGAACGGGAAACGCCACAAGTGTCGCCGAACCCTTCGTTAAGAACCATTTTCTTCTGATCTACGGTGACCTGCTCTTTACATCTTACGCGGTCAAACGTGTAGTTGACTCGTTCAATGACGAACAGCCTATTGCCGCCATGGCAGTTGTTCCAGTGGATAAACCCGAGAACTACGGGATTGTCCAATTGGAAAAAGAGCGAAGAGTCAAACGTGTTGTAGAGAAACCAGATAGAGGACAAGCCCCCTCAAACCTAGCCAACGCGGGTCTATACGCCTTTTGCTCAGAGATTTTTGATGAGATCCGCAGTCTCAAAGCTTCCAAAAGGGGTGAACTTGAACTAACTGACGCGCTATCGCGGTTCATAAGACGGAAGAAAGCAGTGCTTGCCACCGAAATCCCGAAGGACGACTGGATAGATATTGGACGCCCATGGGACCTGCTTGAAGCAAACTCCTGGGTACTGAAGCGAATGAAACACACCATTAATGGAGACATTGAACAAGGAGCACATCTAATCGGATCAGTGACGGTTGCCGAATCTGCAAGAATCCGATCGGGCGCCTATATTGAGGGTCCAAGTTTCATAGATGAAAACAGCGACATAGGACCGAACTGCTACATACGCCCATGCACAAGCATCGGCAAAAAAACCCGCATTGGAAACGCCGTTGAACTCAAGAACAGCATAATCATGGACAGAACTCACATCGGACACTTGTCTTATGTCGGCGACAGCATCATAGGCGAACGATGCAACCTAGGAGCAGGCACAATAACAGCCAACTACCGCCTTGATTCAAGAACCATAAAAGTAATGATCAAAGACAAACTCGTCGACAGCGGAAGACGAAAACTGGGCGCCATACTCGGTGACGATGTGAAAACAGGAATCAACGCACTCTTCATGCCCGGCGTCAAAGTTGGCAACAAAAGCTGGATAGGACCAAACTACATCTTGAACAGGGATCTGACTGCAAATACAAAGGCTCTCCTTTCACAGAATAAAGAGGAAAACTAAACAAAACACCTTAAACAGAATGTGCCCCTTTTCAACCAAAATCAAAGATAAATAGTCGTAATGCATTTTCGTTAGAATCAACGGAGGCAAAACCCTTGTCAATTGCGCAGAGGAAATACTTCACAGAAGTCGGAGCGTTGGTTGACAAACCAGTAACGATAGTAACCACCACTGGAAAAACGCTTAGTGGCACCCTCATCGGCATCAATCAGGATGACCTGAGTCTCTGTTTAGCAGAAGTCAAAGATGATTCGGGCAAATTGGCTCACAGAGTCTTCCTAAACGGAAACACTGTGGCACAAATACTGAGCTCAGAAAAACCATTCGATTTGAAATCTTTGGCGAGTCGTCTGGAAAAGGTTTTTCCGACCATGGTAAGACTCTACGAGGACAAAGGTTTCATCTGGGTAATGGACAAAGTCAAGCTGACGGAAAGGGGCGTTGTTGAAGGCTCCGGGCCGGCTGCTGAACGAGTCCAGAAAGTGTATGAACAATTCATATCCGCGACCAAGGTCTAGATAAACCACCGCATCGCTTGCTCCTCTTTCTTCTTTTCTTCTCTCAAGTTCCTAATCAAACCAAAAGAATCCAAGATCTCCTTAGTCTGGTTCGCAGTTGCGTCAAGTCCTGAAAGGTCAACATTCAAATTCAAGTATTTTCCCAGCATTGCTAACGCGTATTGAGAAGCAACCATATCAGGATACATGCCCAAAGTGTCAACAAGAAGCGAAAAACCTTTCACACCCCTGAGTTTCGCCAGCCCTATGAGCAAACCAGCTATCCCGAAAACATGACCAACCATGATCTTCGTGCCCAAACCCAAAGCTTCTTTCAGAGTCTCTTGGTCCGTTGCAGCGCTATAGATCCCAGGAACAGGTTGAACTTGGTCTTTCTTGAAGCCCCCAATTGATATTACGAATCGGCAACCCACTTCTCGCACGATTTCAAGCACCTTGTCACAGAGTTCATACTGCCCAAATGTCGTCAAAGCCTGTGTATTTCCATACCAGATGATCAAGTCTCGTCCGCCATCGCCTCGCCTAACGTAGTACAGCTCATTGATGGGTGAACGCGTGCTTCCATTCTCAACTGTAACTGCGAAATCTTGGAAAGACGCTGAGACTATCTGAGCAAAACGTTTCGCTTTCAGCTCCTTGATCAAATGCAAGGCTAAAATGTTGGCTACAAAACCAATTCCGGGCAAACCTTCGATCAGTATGGGATCTTTAAGTTGCGGCTTTTCAGAGACTTCTATTGTGCAGACCATGCTTTGAGCCCCAATCATACTAGACTTCTATCAGAGGTGACTATTCGATATAAGTGTGATGATAAAACCACCAATACCCGGCAAGACACCGGTAACCATACGGTCTGCTTATGACCTCTAATTCACAACCCCTCCGCAATTGTATTCGGTAGAATACAAGAGCAAGTAGCCAGCTCACGTCGCGAGAGCCAACGTTTTTTTACAAGCGACGCTTGCTCTCTTGTACAGGTCTCCATACTTGAGCTTCGAAGTGAAAGAGAAAGACTTACTCGCCAGAATCGGAAAGCTGAAAACCAAGAGCGCGACAGTTGAAACGCCCCTACTCTTTCCTGTGATAAACCCCAGCATTCAACCTGTTTCTCCAGCCAGACTCAAAGAAGAATTCGGTTTCGAAGCAATCATAACTAACGCCTACATTCTAAAGAAGCACTACCTCGACCAACCCGCCAAAATCGGATTGCACAATTTTCTTGACTACGACGGCGCAATAATGACCGATTCTGGAGCCTATCAAATACTCATCTACGGTGGCGTCGAAATTGAACAAGCTGAAATCGTCAGCTACCAGGAGAACATAGGAAGCGACATCGCAACCATTCTCGACATCCCGACAGGCTGGAAAGTCACCAAAGAACATGCTTCCGTGACTGTGGAAGAAACACTGAGAAGAGCCAAAGACTTCTTCAGATCCAAAACACGAGACGACATTCTCTGGGTAGGCCCAGTACAAGGCGGAAGACATCTTGACCTCGTGGCGAAATCAGCCTTGGAAATGAGCAAGATGCCATTCCACATCCATGCCCTTGGCAGCCCAACTGAAGTCATGCAAAGCTACAGGTTCGACGTCCTTGTTGATATGATCATGACTGCAAAAAAGAATCTACCCATAGAGAAACCCCTCCACCTCTTTGGCGCAGGGCACCCAATCATGCTCTCCTTAGCTGTCGCTCTGGGATGCGACCTGTTCGATTCCGCAGCATACGCACTCTATGCCCGGCAAAATCGCTACATGACTGAAAACGGAACTTGGAAGCTGAGCGAACTCGACTACTTCCCTTGCTACTGTCCGAAGTGCAGTCGCGAAAAACCAAAAGAAGTTCTCGCCAAGTCCGCCAAGGAGCAAGAAATCTTCCTCGCAGAACACAACCTGTACGCATGCTCAGGAGAGCTCAGACGCATAAAACAGGCGATTCGAGATGGCAAGCTTTGGGAACACGCAGAAACAAGAGCTCACTCACACCCAACCCTCCTGACCGCATTCAGGAAACTGAAGGAACACAAAAGCCTCCTCGAGAAACACAACCCAACAGTAAAGAGAAGCGGCTTGTTCTTCTATGATTCAGAAGGACTATCCCGCCCCGAAATCACACACTACAGAGCAAGACTCAGAGACCGCTACAGTCACCCAGAAAGATCCAAGGTCCTTCTTCTTGCCCCACAGACCCACAACAAACCCTACCACAAAGCAAGGGAATACCAGAAAATCCAACAAACTCTGAAGAGATTCGAAAACAACATCCTAGAAAAAATCCATGTGTGCTTTTACGCGGCACCTTTCGGCGTTATTCCCATCGAACTCGACGAGGTCTACCCACTCTCTCAACATGAAAATGCTAGTTCACTTGGAAATGACACTGCTTGTCACGTAGCAAGCGAGGTAGCAAACTTCATCACACGATCACACTACAACAACGTTGTGCTGATCAATGACCCTCAGAACTGGGGCGACCATATAAAGAAAGCATGCAAGAAATCATGCTCGAGCAAAGGACTCAAATTCAGCAATCTCACCATAAAAGAAGACTCAACCAAAAACATTTTAACCCGTTTGGAAATGGTTCTGAAGAAAAACTTGAGCGAGCAACCATGATTAACGCCGACCTGCATATTCACACAATGTATTCCTCCGATTCAGCAATAGCTCCCAAAACTCTTGTGGAAAAACTTGTAGCGCACAAATCAGTCAAAGTTGCCGCCATTACCGACCACGACACAATAAGAGGTTGCAACACAATACGAAAGATAGCCTCAACCCACACTGACATTCTCATCATACCTGGAGTTGAGATCAGCACTCAAGAGGGCGACATCGTAGTGCTAGGAACAGAAGAAATGCCTCCCCATCCATGGACTGCAGAAAACATCTTAGATTTCTCAAGAGCAAACGGCTCAGTCTCGGTTGTTGTTCACCCATACAGGGAATATGGGATGGGCGACCAAACGCAAAAATACAAAGTCGATGCCATAGAGGTTCTCAACGGAGCCTCACCACAGTCAGCTAACGAGGCAGCACAGAAACTAGCCAATCTCATGGGTCTACCAGGAATAGCAGGCAGCGACGCCCATCAAACACTGGAGCTTCTCACAGTATACACGCAGGTTCAAGCATCCATGGATATCGACGAAATATTGAAGGCGATACGAAAGGGATTAGTGTCAATTCCATCCCTTGGTGGGTCAATACATTTTTAAAAGACATGGCTGTTCATGATATCGCGTTATCAGGCAAATGAAAAGGATGGTTTCTTTTGCAAGTCAAATTCCTAGGCGGCGCCCGAGAAGTAGGCAGAATCGGAATCAGTGTCAAGTCAGAAAAAGCCCACGCCATACTTGACTATGGTGTCATGCTTGATCCTGAACCGGGATTTCCCATGCATGTTCCTCCAAAAGACGTTGACGCTGTAATACTCACCCACAGCCACCTCGACCATTCAGGCGCCGTTCCAATATTCTTTGTTGGCGGAAAAACGCGTCTGTATGCAAACAAGCTTAATCTGGAACTAGCGCAATTGTTGATTCAAGACTTCATCCATCTTTCTGGTTACTATTTGCCATTTGAATACCTCGAACTCAAAACTATGAATCGAAGTAACAAGCACATAGACTTTGGCGTCGAGGAATCCTTCGGAGACATGCGTCTCCGTCTTCTAAACGCTGGGCACACGCCTGGCAGTGGTCAAGTTCTTATTGAGGCTGACGGCAAAAGATTGCTCTACACTGGAGACTTCAACACTACAGACAGCAAACTCCTAGAAGGAGCAAGCATGAACTATGGAGACCTAGACGCTGTAATAATCGAAAGCACATATGCAAACGAAGACCATACAGAAAGACCAGAACTCGAGAAAAGATTTGTAGAATCCGCAACGGAAACCGTTGAAAAAGGCGGAACTGTTTTGGTGCCTGCTTTCGGAGTCGGACGCTCGCAAGAAATTGCATGTGTTCTAGCAGCTCACCATTTCGAGTACCCTGTAGTACTAGACGGTATGGCCCGCGAAGCTAGCCGAATAATCATGAACCATAAGGAATTCCTGCGAGATCCGAAACTGTTCATCGACGCTATGCATTCAGCAGAGTGGGTGGAAGGATGGCGAGACCGCAGACGTGCACCTAGGACCCCAGGCGTTATAATCACAACTGCTGGAATGCTGAAAGGCGGTCCTGCCGCATTCTATTTGTCAAAGCTAGGGAAGAAAGCCGTCAACTCAATCTACTTAGTTAGCTACCAAATCCCAGGCACTCCTGGCAAAGAACTACTGGAAAAAGGAATCTGCCTCATCGATGGAAAGATCCGCAAAATCAAAGCTCACTATGAACATTTTGATTTCTCATCTCACTGCGGAGCGAGCCAACTGAAAGAGGCATTGAGGAAACTTGGCGGCAACCCAAAGGTCTTCGTGGTCCATGGAGCTGAAGGCAACTGTGAGCTTCTTGCAGGTTGGGCAAAATCAGAGCTGGGGTTAGAAGCATTCGCACCAGAGACCGGCGACATTTTTGAGATCTAACAAAACTGAAATTCAGGAGGCTACCTCGAAAATCAATGCCAACCATCAGCCTGTCCTTCACTTCAGCTTACCATCACAATTGCCCAGAATCATCAACTGCAAAATATTCTGTCGAAACTGTTACTCAAAAACCTGACATCAAATGAGTAGGAGAAAATGATATGGGGGACGAATTCAAGGCTCAGCCAATCTATCTGATCCCAATAATAGCCAGCCTCATCGTTGGGTTCGCTTGTGCCTATCTGCTCAGCTTGAATCCTGCGCCATCCTACCCCATTACCCCTTTTCCCGATACTCCTTCTGGCTCCGTAAGCAACGCCCTCTACTTCGTTGTGATTGTCGCATTGGGCGCTACGATCTTCTATTTTCTCATTAAGTGGAAAAGCCGAAAAGCCATATCCTTTCTCATTGCCTTAGCATTGACAGCAGCCTCGATGCTTCTGTCAGTCTTCTATCTTTCAACTCTCCTTTCGTCACTCCCAAATTGGAGGACCCTTGTCGCCGTTCTTGCCACAATAATAACGATTCTCTTCAACCTCACAATATTCAAAATTGGGGGCAAAACCCAGAACGCTGTTGTCATAGCGTTGGGAGGAGCTCTCGGAGTATTCTTGAGTTATTCCATCCCTCTCTGGAGCACAATCTTGATACTGGTGTTCTTGGCGATCTACGATGTAATTGCCGTCTACAAAGGACCTGTCGGGAAGATAGCAAACTCTGGACTTGATCAACTAAAAGGTTTAAGTTTCACTTTCAAAGAGTTGCAAATGGGTCTAGGAGACTTAGTCTTCTATTCCATGCTTACTGGTGCAATGCTGATGAAAATCGGCTATATCTCCTACCTCCTGTCGTCAACAGGCATTATGATCGGGTCTTTTGCCACTTTAATGCTCTTGGAGAAAAAGCACATCTTTCCAGGTTTGCCCATCCCGATTCTGCTGGGTCTGGCAAGCGGTTTTGCAGGTTGGCTATTGCCAATCTAGCTGTTACAAAACCACTTCTTGAAAAGCTGACTGATCTCCTCAGGGCTCTCCAATACGCGAACGTCCTCAGTCTGCCTCAACTTGTTAACTTGTTCAACTTCTTCCCTTCGAACTCTGATTTTCATTTCCTTGCCATTGGGCAACCTCGTACAGGCAACTCCTTCTTTGTAATCAACAGGTGCAATGAATATGGGCACGAAAGCCTTAAGACTCATTATCGCTGCATTCGTAAGCATTGTGTCACCTATTCCACTCACGATTTTTGCGACAGAGTTAGACGAAGTGGGAGCGATCAAAAGAAACTCGTATTTCCGCATTTGCATCCACGCTGCGAGGAAGGGTGCATTGGCATTGATTTCAACATGGACTTTTTCGAAGTTCGTTCTCACCGCAGTTTCAAGGTTGTAGAACCTGAGAACCGTTTCTCCAGCTTTTGAGACAAAAACATGAATGTCAACAACACCTTCATGCTCTTTCTTAACTTCTCTCATGACTTCTATGAAATCAGCAATCTTATCGCCTGCGCCTGTGATCCCCCACGCAACCTTTCGTTTCTTAACTCTCTCCTGCTCAACAGTCATGCTTATCATTCCTTTGCATGCTCTTCTAGATACTCAGCGAAGCGCTTGACAGTCTTCTTCAAACTTCTGAAACCTTCTTCATCCTGCATCACACCTTCCAAACTGTCCTTCGACCACAACGTCCCCCCAAGGTTAGCCCCAAAAAACCCTCCGCTGACAGGAATCATTCCGTTCAAGATATAGAAAGTGTGAATCTGCATAAGCGCAAGTTCTTGACCTCCGCCCCTGTCGCCGCCCACAGCTATTCCGATGCCTATCTTTCCTTTGAAGAAATTCTTGTCTGCAGCGACTGGCGCGCGGATTCTATCCATCACCGCCTTCACTTGAGCACTTACCCCTCCGTTGTAAACAGGCGTCGCTATAACTATGCCTTTCGCCTGCGCAAGTAACACATACAATTCCTGAACATCATCCTGGATGATGCAATCCTTGTTCGTAAGACAGTAATCGCAATGCGTGCAATAACCGATTTCCTTTCCCCTAATTGTCCACAATCGCGTCTTGAACCCTTTCTCCTCCAGCATGCAAAGCGTTTCCTCAAGAACACGCTCAGTCGCCTGTTTCCGAGGACTACCACAAATCCCAACTATCATAAGTAACTCATCCAAAATCCCTAACTCCCAATTCTCATTAATACCTTCCTGAATAGCCTTCTCTTCGAGAAACTAACCGCCACTCGAGAGTCACATCAGGACAAAGCTGTCAACTCTAACTCAGACAAACTTCTAAACCACCCTGTTTGGGTTAGACTTGGAACCTTCGAATGGGCTTCTTCTTCCCCTATAGAAAAAGAGATGATGATTCTCTGAATTGCTGTTTTCTATTCTGCCTCGTAGAATTCCTCTGCTTTTGGCGGGATCGGTGGCAACCCTCTGCGCTCTCGAATCTGTTTTATCGTGTCTGCTTGCATCTGTTCAGGGACTGGCGCCCAACGACTGAACTGAGTAGCCCAGAAAGCTCTACCTTGGGTTGATGAGCGGAGTTCGTCGGCAATTCCGAAGCTTTCTGACACTGGCATTTCTGCTTTCACGATTATCATATCCTCTTCAGTAGGCATATCTATGATTTTCCCACGCCGTTTGTTGACCAATGTAATGACTGGGCTAACAAAGTCTGTTGGCACCTTACATTCGAAGCTCAAAAGTGGCTCAAGCAATTTTGGTTCGCTCAACAGGAAAGCGCAAAAAATCGGTCTCCAAGTCATTGGCAAAACCTGCGCTGGACCACGATGGACTGGGTCTTCATGCACAGATATGTCCTCAAGATTTATCTTCAGTCCATACGCTGGTTCTTTAGCGAGTGGGGAGGAGTGAACAGCCTCTCGGAAGCCACCCTTAATATGGTCTATCACTTCATCCACGTATTGACGCCCCTTAATCCTGTTCACCAAAATATTGCTTTCTTCGATAGCTACGAAGCCTTTTGCATCATCTGCTGACCAGCCCAATGCTTTAAGGTTCTTTACCCGTTCATCACGACCCTGCATTTCACTAATCTTCTCTTGTTTGACGGCTTCAATAACCTCTTCTGGCAACTTCTCAATTGTTATCCAGAGCTTGTTGTGTTTGTTGGGGCTTTTCCCCATGACTGCAGCACCCTGATAATCATGGCTTATTGCTTCGCGGTAAATTACAATGGGTTTGCTTAGTTTGACTTTCAATCCGGCCTCTTGCATTCGGTATGCAGTAATCTCAAGGTGCAGTTCACCCATGCCGCTGAGGAGAAACTCTCCACTTTCCTTGTTCATTTTAAAATGAAGATTCGGATCCTCAGTTGTTAGTTTATGAATCACCTTATCAAACAAAGGCAAGTCTTTCACATCCTCAGGCTCCACCGCAACCGTCACGACAGGATCAGAAACATATCTTAAACCTTCAAACGAATGCGTTTCAACGCCATCTTCTGCGATTGTTTCCCCCACATGAAGAGATGGCAAACCAGAAACCGCTCCAATGTTGCCAGCTGGCACTCTGTCAATGATAACCCTATCAGTCGCCATGCTCATGAAAACTTGCTGAATTGTTCCCTTCTGATGGCTGCTAACCAGCCTAACTGGTTTACCTTTGGTAATCGCACCACTAAAAATACGACCTATCGCAACTGTCCCGCTGTGGGGGTCAACTTCAATCGTCGAAATACACATCAAAAGAGGTGCATTAGGATCCACTTTTGCCATTCCCACCCCTGTCGAACTACTAGTATCGCCAGGCCAAATCTGCGTTTGCCTATAAGGTTGTGCCTGCAATGGATTGGGCAAATGCTCACAGAACATGTCAAGTATGGGCTCAGGCAGAGGCGCTTTCTTGCTCAGCTCATCGACTTTACGTCCAACTTCTTCTGGCGCACCTGAATATGCCTCAATAATGTCTTTAAACGAAACTTTCTTCATTTTCATGTGAACTATGTTCAATCCCCATTTATGCAGCGCCGACCCAAAAGCAACACGGCCATCCTCGACCGTTACCTGCCAATCTTTCTTGTGCTCAGAGGGGGCATACTTCTCTATAAGCGAGTTAACTCGCAACAGAATCTTCGCGAACTTGCGTTGAATCTCTTCAGGCGTGAGTTTGATCTCTTTTATGAGCCTATCGACCTTGTTTATGAACAAGATTGGCTTGACACGTTCACGCAGAGCCTGCATAAGAACAGTCTCAGTCTGGGTCATTGGACCTTCAACTGCATCCACAACAACCAACGCCCCATCAACAGCCCTGAGGCTTCTCGTGACTGCCCCGCTGAAATCTATGTGACCAGGCGTATCAATAAGGTTAATCAGATAATCTCTGTCCTTGTAAGCGTGAGCCAAGCTCACGTTTGACGCAAAAACCGTCATCTGCCGTTTCTGTTCAAGATCCCACGAATCCAAGAAAAGTTTCTGCCCAGCGGTTTGGGTGCTGATTATTCCAGCAGCAGCCAACAAACTGTCTGATAGGGTTGTCTTACCATGGTCGACGTGGGCGATGATACTTGTGTTCCTAATTATTTCTGGATTATTCATCAGCTTAACAATTTCTTCAGTCTGTCTGTAACGCGCCATAACTACGCACACTCAAATCTGAGCAACTCGTGAAAAATACTCCCTGTCAAAGCATTTAGGGTGAACATTTCAATTCTCTCGTAGAGAGTTAAAGCTACAGGGAGATTAAATGTGTCGCCTATTAACTTTATGGCATGCCCTCCTGAAATGGTTTGTCAGTCTACGAGTCCGAAAACTCGAAGGCGATTTCTGACAGCTGGTTGAAAAGTTTTTATCCATAGCTCCAGTAGTTACGATTAATGTCTGGCAAGGACTTCTTTCTGAAGCGATATGCAGCCTTGGGTTGGATTTTCAAAGAAACCAGACCTAGACAAGCCATTAGAATCAACAGGACAAGAGCTAAGCAACACAACCTTCTTGAGCGCCTAGCAACAGCCGGAGTTGAAACCGAGAAAATCCCATTCCTGGAAAACGGATACAGGATCAAGAGCTCCAAGACATCTGCTGGCGCAACCGCCGAATATCTCTTAGGGTTTTACTCAATTCAGGAAGCAGCAGCCCAAATCCCAGCGACCTTGTTTTCAGGAATAAAGAGCAAACTTGTCTGGGATGCATGCGCAGCACCAGGCGGAAAAACAGTTCAGCTCTCAGACCTGATGGAAAACAGCGGCGTCATAATTGCCACCGACATCAACAAGCGAAGACTGTTTGCCCTGTCAAACCATCTGGAGCGTTGCCATGTCGCTAATGTGGCAGTCTATCTGAGCGACGCAAGAGAATTTGATTCAGACCGGATCTTTGATCGGATTCTCCTCGACGTTCCATGCTCAGGTAACTTCGCTTCAGACAAAGCCTGGTTCAGCCGAAGAACCATGAACGATGTTGAACGCAACGCGAAGCTCCAGAAAGCGATTCTAGCAAGAGCAGTCTCATGTCTGGCGGAAGATGGTGAAATTGTCTACTCGACCTGCTCTCTGGAGCCGGAAGAAAACGAGCTGAACATGGACTGGGCTATTAAAAACTTGAGTGTTACCATTCAGGGAATAGATTGCATAGGTGAGCCAGGGATCACAAACGTATTTGGTCAGCATCTGGATAAGTCAATTGCGAAATGCAAACGCATCTGGCCAGCTGAGACCCAAGGCTTTTTTGTTTGCAAACTCAGGCGGAGGAGTGAATGAGGGTGAAAGCGATAATCAGGTTCGCAAAGAGTGTGCACGCTTCAGATTTCCACATCAACGCTGACCAAGTTGTAGAAGAAGGCGGCAGGTATTTCTTTCTGGGCAAACAGCTGCCTCCCTTTGTCCACAAAGGTTTCTTCTATGCTGGAGTCTATTTGGGCAAAGTGAAAGCCGACAAGTTCTTTCCGAGTTTCAACTTGCTTGCTATTCTCGCCGAATCTGGTGGGAGAAGCGTTTTCCTTGACAAGAAAGCTGCCTGGCTGTTCATTTGTGGCAGGGACATTTTCTTCAAGGGGATCTTGGCGCGGCACGGTTCTGTAAATGAAGGTGACCATTTGCTAGTCCTGAATGAATATGGTGAATGCCTCGGGTTTGGTAGAGCAGTCCTAACCCTCAATTCAGCGGTAGAAGCGAATGAGGTGGTCATTAGGAACATCTCTGACATCGGAGATTTTCTTAGGAGAGAACCTCAGCATTAATCCTGTATTGACTGATGTGTTTCGATCTTGCTTCTCTGTCATCCATACGCAGTGTTTCGGCTATATCAAAATTTCTGAACGTTTGTTTCCTTTTTTAAGCGACAAGCTTAAATATGTTTATTGAAGATGTTGTTCTAATAACATATGAAAATCAAACACGAAATCTATTGTGAGGGAGAGCGAAAAAGATGAAGAATTTCAAGGATGCAATCTGGAAGGAAAATGTGACCAAAGTAGTTCAAAGAATAAGGGAACAAGACATCAAATTCGTTAGACTCCAATTCACTGACATAAACGGCATCATAAAGAACTTGGCTGTAACATCCAAAAACATCGAAAGCATCTTCGAAAATGGGCAGTCCTTCGACGGTTCATCAATCACGGGATACAGACCCATAGAGGAATCAGACATGGTTCTTTACCCTGATCCCACAACATTTGCAGTGATTCCCTGGCGACCAAAGGAGAAGTCTTCATGTAGACTCATCTGCGATATCTACACACCTCAAAACAAACGCTTCGACGGTGACCCACGATACGTGCTAGAACGTGCAATAGCGAAATGCAACAAAGCAGGGTACCAGTACATCTGTGCCCCTGAGCAAGAATTCTTTGTCGTAAAAGAAAACGGGCAACAACTGCCAACCCCAATAGACATGGCAGGCTACTTCGACTACCATCCAGGCGATCTGACTGACGATCTCAGGCGGGACATCGCTGACACTGCAGAGCAATTCGGAATAGAGATCGAGATATCGCATCATGAAGTGGCATTGGGACAGAACGAAATTGACTTCAAATATGATGAAGCCCTCGTGACCGCAGACCGAGCAATCACGATGCGGATGGTCACCAAGGTCGTGGCGGCGATGAACGGCTATATCGCAACTTACATGCCTAAACCATTCGCGGGAATAAACGGTTCAGGAATGCACACGCACCAAAGCCTATGGAGCAAAGACATGAAGCAAAACTTGTTCTACTCCGATGATGCAAGAAGAGGCTATCTGTCTGAATTAGCCCTGAATTTCATTGGTGGACAGCTGGCTAACGGGAGAAAAATGTGTGCAGTGCTGGCATCATGGCCAAACTCATACAAACGATTAGTGCCAGGATATGAAGCCCCTGTATACTTGGCTTGGGCCCACAAAAACCGGTCACCTCTGATCCGAGTACCTAACTTCGGGGGAAGGAAAGCAGCGGCAAGATGCGAAATCCGCTGTCCAGATCCAGCAGGAAACCCATATCTTCAGTTTGCAGTGCTATTGGCAACCGGCTTGGATGGTATCCAGAAAAGGATTGACCCGGGTGACCCAATAGAGCTAAACGTCTATCACATGAGCTACGAAGAGCGCACCGCCAAAAACATTGTGTCGTTGCCTGAATCGCTGAAGGAAGCCTTGGACGAGATGGAAAGCAGCGAGTTGATGCGCGAAACCCTCGGAGAAACAGCGTTCGAGAACTTCCTCAAGGAGAAACGAAAAGAATGGGACCTCTACCGAGTGCAAGTCACAGAATGGGAAGTAAACCGATACATTAAGCGACTTTAGAACCCTTCCTCTTTTTCGAGGTTAACCACTCTTTTTCTTCAAGTCGCGCAGGATATTGTCTTTATCAGCTCTGCAATTGCGACTATCACTTGTTCCCTATTCCTAAGGTTGCGCACAACCACGCAATCCTGTTTCAATTCTCTTTCCCCCACAATAACCGCATAATCCAGTTTCCGTCGATCTGCGTCTTCCAATGCTCTGTTCATCCTTCGCCCCATGACCTCAAGCTCAACGGGGATCCCCGCTTCCCTCAACATCTGAGAAATTCTAAAGGCTTCGCTTTTCAACATCTCACTTACTGGGATGACTGCCGTCATCTTTTTGTTGCTTTTGGGCGGGGCTACATTCTGCATCTGCATTGCTATGGCAATCCTGTCCAGCCCGTGAGCTACCCCTGTAGCTGGCGTCGGTTCGCCTCCAAAGGACTCTACGAGTTTGTCGTATCTCCCCCCTCCTCCTAACGCGATCCCCCATTCAGGAATGTAAACCTCAAATATCATACCTGTGTAGTATTCCAGTCCTCTTGAAAAAGTCGGCTCGACTGTTGCTATAGGACAGTGATTTTCTGTAACGCGACTGAGGATGCTTTGCAGATCATCAGCAGCGGATGACGCTTCACCGTAATCTTTAACGTGCTTTTTCATTTTTTCAACGGTAGCGAATTTGTCCCCGCTCTTTAACGTCAATAGACCTTTCAGAGCTGAGGCACAAGCTTCTGATTTGACCAGTTCAAGTGCTCTGTCAAATTCCTTTTTGTCCATGAGCTGTAGGATGGCGTTTTGAGTTTCCTCATCTATGTCTTCTCGGCTTAGAATTCCTCTTATGATGCCTATGTGCCCTAATTTGAAAGCATAGTTTCGGAGACCCACAGCTCTCATCAAACGATCAGTCAAAAGAATAATTTCAGCGTCTGCTTCAGGGTTTGAAACGCCGACAATCTCGTAGTCTGATTGGTAAAATTCTCTATATCTTCCGCGCTGGGGCTCATCATAACGATAAACGCTGCCAATCGCCAGGAGTCTCAGTGGCTTGGCCTCGTTCTTCAGTGATCCAGTGATCAGCCGCGCTATTGATGCCGTGAACTCCGGTCTCAACGCTACTGCCCTGTTTCCAAGGTCTTTGAATCTAAACATTCGAGATCGAATTTCCTCACCTGCTTTGGCGCTCAGGAGTTCGTAAGGCTCAACGACTGGCGTTACTACTTCTCGGTACCCATAGAGTTCTGCTGTCTCTCTAGCTTTGGAAATGACAAAGTTCAACACCCCGGCTTCTTCAGCAAGCAGATCTCGCATGCCTCTAACGGTCTGAAAACTCGGCACTTTCCATCCCTGCTATTTGAAAGTTATTGGTGAGACTGAGTAGTAAACTGTTTCTCCTCTGCGATTCATCACTGCAATAATGAGTTCTTTCTTCTGACTTAGGCATTGTTGAAGCGCGTTGGTTAAATCTTGTATCGGCAGTGGTTTGCCTTCTTGAATGCTTAGAACAAGGTATTGTGCTGTGTCTTTGCCATATGCACCTCTTTCGTAGATACGGAAGTCGGTTCCAGCCCCAAATCCTTCCCTGACAACGTAGCCTCTGGTTCGCAAATCTCGGTAAACCAAATAATTTGCCCAAGCATTTTCGTTCTTGCTTTGATAAGACTGAAGTAGGCTCTGAAAGTCCAAGGATTCCGCGTGTTCGTTTTTGACTTCCAATAGATCCTTGCTCAGGAGGTAGAGTGCTTCATAGAAAGAAAGCCGTAATGTATCCTCATCCGTTGTTCCGTAGCCCCGCGAAGAAAGGGAATCTACGGAGCTTCTTTCATAGACTTCGACGCCTTTCTCAGCAAGGAGTCCTCTCACCTTAATCTCTGAACTCGGCAGATCTACATTTTTCTCGTTCATTCAGTCTCAACCGTTGCTGATATGATGTTTCGAATTAGTCTACTCCTAGGCGGTTATACTTTTCTTTTTCTATCAATGGATCCTAGCTTCATAAATGATTTATCGGTTCTAAAACAGTCTCAGATAGTGAGTCGTATTATGAAGAACAATGACCCTGAGGCGATTGGAAAGCTCCTGAATTGCCTTAGTCTTCTGGAGGGCCAGTCTTCTGTTTTGTATCAAACGATAGCAGAGAAGGTGGAAATCCCATTTGTGAAATCGCTGATGCTCGCAATAGCCCACGATAGTCAGAAGCATTCAACATTGCTCAAGGGAATCGGTGAGAGTATTAGCCAGAAAGATGTCAAGCCTAAGGAATGTCAGAGGAATTTGGGGGCATCTCTGCGTGCTATTGTGACTCTTCAAATGGAGATCGAGAAAAAGGGGAAACTGGCTGATCGGGACCTGCTTGAGCTGTCAGAAAAACTCGAGGTTCTGGAAAGTGCAGTTGGCGAAGAGTACCACGTTTTTATGCAATTGAAGACTCTGGTATTCATGACTGAACACATAAACCGAGACTACGAAGTGGATTTATCAAGCCTCAAGACAGTCTTCGCAAGGATAATAAATGATGAGGAACATCACAGAGAATTGATTGCTAAAACCAGAGGTATCATAGAACGCAAAGGAAAACCTAAGGGCATTCCTCCTCCGATTGTGCGATATCAAAATCCCGATGCCTGGATACGTGCAACAAGCTGAAGTTTCACTATTCTGGAAGACACCCTTTCTTGAATTTGGAAAAGTCTTTTTTGTGGTAAACGCGATTCTCACATATTATGGCTGACACATAACTGAGTGGCGTAATATCGAATGCAGGGTTCAAGACTCGCACACCTTTCGTTGCGACCTCAACCGTGCCCAAGTGTGTTACTTCTGTCGGTTTTCTTTCCTCAATTTTGACTTCCGCTGATGTACGACTCAAATCAAAAGTGGATTTTGGCGCAGCTACGTAAAATGGAATGTTGTGTTCTTTGGCCACTACTGCAACAGTGAAAGTTCCGATTTTGTTGATGACCGCATCTTGGACTATTCGGTCTGCGCCCACTATGACCGAGTTTGCAAGTTTCTTCTGCAAGACGTAGCCTACCATATTATCAGTAATAAGCGTAACAGGAATTCCTTCGCGTTTTAGCTCGTAGGTTGTAAGCCTCGCACCTTGCAAAAGAGGTCGGGTTTCTGTCGCTATAACCTTGATCCTCTTTCCTTGGTTCCACGCAGCCCTTATCACTCCCAAAGCTGTTCCATATTCGACAGTTGCGAGTTCGCCTGCGTTGCAGTGAGTCAGGATGACTTCACCGTCGTCTATGAGTCCAGCTCCGTTTTTGCCTATTGAAAGGTTGGCCGCTGCATCTTCATCCGCTATGTTCTGCGCCTCCTGTGTCACCATCTTTTTCAGGTCGGCTAGGTTTCCATGGTGAGTTCTTGCTTTACTGAGTACCCTGTCAACTGCCCAGAATAGATTCACAGCAGTAGGTCTGGTACTCTTTATTGTCTCTGCTGCACTCCCCAGTTCACTCAATAGCTGTTCGGTTGTTTTTACCTTTGAATGATACGCCGCCAAAGCCAGGGCAAATCCTGCCGCAGCACCTAGTAACGGGGCACCTCTTATCCTGAGATTCCTGATCGCCTCAGCCATTTCTTCGACAGTTTCTATCCTAAGTAATGCAACTTCATGGGGAAGCACTGTTTGGTCCACCGTAACAACGGCGCCGTTGCGCCATTTGATCGTTCGCAAAGTTTTCACTCATTGAAAAGATGCTTATGAGGGTGTTTATCGTTTAGGGATGACGACTTTCTGCTTCCAATGGTGACTTCAGGTAGGTCACAACTTCAACAGGAGAGTCGTTTCCAAATTTCAGGCGTTTTTTCCACTCGTCTCCCACTGAAATCAGTGAGAAGACCCCTGCGATTTCTGCCTTAGCCTTCTTCACGAGGTTCACGAGGGCTTCTTGTGTTTCCCCGCTCTTGATCATATCATCTACCACCAGAACGCTGTCTCTTTTCTTCATGGCTTCTTTGGGAATATAGAGTGTTACTGTTACGCCAGAATCCTTTCCCAAAATGTAGGTTTCGTCCAAAAATGCCTTAACGCCGACTTCCTTGTTTCTCTTCGCTACGATTATATTAACTCCAAGCGCGTTTCCCACCATTGTGGCGAGAGGAACTCCGTCAACCGCAGCTGTTATGATCTTTGTTACTCGCTTTCCAGCGAAACTCGCAAGTGCGTGATTGGCTGCCTGTTGAAGGATGTTGTAGTCGCCCACGATTTCTGTGTTGTCAAAGTAGCCGTTTTCATCAAATCTGATTCTGTTTCGCAGTTCTGTTTCCAACCCAACGAGTTTTGTGAGAACACGCCAGAGTTGTTTTGCCCGTGTGGTATTGGGTAGGACGTGTCCTTTCGCGTAACGGCTCAAGACCGTGACTGGCAAACCAGTTTTGGATGCCAATTCTCGATAGGTGATGTTACGCTTATATTTGGCAGTTTTCAACAACTCGATTGTCATTAGCCTGAGTTTCAAATCTTCTGCATGAGTGCTCATACACAGTCCCCTACACACTTACGAATCAAATACTGCAGCATTTACCCCATAGTGTTTATTGCCAATTTATAGCTTCCGTTAAAAAAGAAAATCTCCTGTACGATGTTCAGCCAATCCAGTACCCCTTGAATTCTTTTCGAAAGACTTCACTGGTCAAGGTTTTTAAAAGTCATCTTTGCTTTATTCTGGGAAGCGTGAACTTTGGTGCAGAAGGGTACACGACTGATCATTGCTGCCTTTTTTGGCTCCATCATATTTGTTTCGAGGCTATTTGTGCCCGTGCCTCTGGATAGACTGCTTATAGCTGTGGATGCTGTATTGCTTGCTCTGAGTGGACTTTTCATAAAGAACTACGGCGCAATCTATGTCGCAGTTGTTGGAGGTAGCCTTGTAGGGTTGGCGCGTCCTTCTCTATTGCCGTTCTCATTTGCCTTCTTTGTCTTATTCGGATGCTTCGTAGATCTGTCATTCTTCCTCTGGAGAATCAGAGCAACCCCTGAGGGAGTTGATCGCAAGAGGCTTATGATCGCTATGGCTTTCAGCACTTTGCTAATCGGCTTTTTGAGTTACTATGCAATTACCCTGTTCCCACAATTGATTCCAAGCTCTCCTATGCTTGATCTTATTGTTGCCTTCATGGGTCCTGCAACTGGTGCAACCGCTGGCTATGCAGCAGCCTACCTTTGGAATAAGTATCTCAAAAACATCAATCTTTGAACTATTCCTATCGTCGTAGTATTTCAGCTCCGAAAATACTACTTTTAAGCTCAACCGGAGAAAGACCTATAAACACGCAGAGGTTGAGTTCTGATGGGTCTCTTTTGGCGAAAAAGTAAAGCGATCAAGCAGTGGCGTGAGAGAGCAAGAATGATCGATACAAGAAAGACGCGGTTAATTCTCTTAGGCAATTCTGACGCTAATCACGCGCTATTAATGTCCTGCCAAAACCTAAATGCCACAAGTTCAGCGTAAGACTTGTACCACTGTGGTAATCCTTCTTCTCAGCACTGATCGCTATCTCAAACAACCAGTTAGAAAAAGACCATGACGATCCTCCACAAGACACTCTATTCTTCTATCGTGTTTTGCATTTAGTTGGCGGGCCCGGAGGGACTTAAACCATTAAGCACGATTTTAGCCTGTTGCTTCATGTCTTATCAGCTCCTTTCGTTGGTTGCTTAGCACGACGAGTTGGTGGTTTTCGATGTCTGCTGGGTTTACGCGGGTGATTGCACCTTCAGCTAGTGCACCTTTTGGCAAGAGTTGTTCTGGGTTAATTCCCCATGCGCGTATTATTTCTATAAGTGCGTCTACTTTGCTGACTTTGGTTTTTGGTATGATGGATAAGCCGGCTGCTGCGTAGATGTTTCTTAGTTTGTCTATTCCTAGGCTTTAGATGTCGTGGTAGGTGTCTACGGTGTGTCCCATCATGTAATCAACGTCGTCTGGTTGGACTCCTAGTGCTAGCATTTGTGTTTTGAAGTATTTGCGTAGGCTGTGGGCTCTTAGGTCGAACACGCGACCTCGTTTTTGTTTAATTATGCCTGCCTCTATGTATAGGTCGTGTACTACTTTGCGGACCTGTTTTGCGCCCGCTTTTGGGTACAGTTCATTTTGTAGGTCTTGTTCCTCATCATTGTCTTCGTTAACAGTTCAGAGCTTGATCTCTTTCTTTGAGTTTTAACTGAACCAAAACAACCTTCTGAACAACTTAGGAACAGCCACGCTCGCGCGATTGCTTAGCTACAAGGTACAAGCTGATGAAAACAAACGCAGCCCCAGCGATCTGAATCACTGTCATGCTTTCAAATAGGATTATCCATGCTGAGGCAACTGCGAAAACTGTGACAAGATTCTCGTATAAGGCTGTTCTTGCGCCACCTAAATGGTCGACACCCATATACCACAAAACATAAGCTATGCCCACAGCGCCTATGGCTGAAAACATAAGACCCATCCACGAGTAGACTGAAACGGCGCTCCAGTTCTGAGTCTCCAATGATGGGATCCCGATAAGGACAAGCGGTATGGTGCCGATGGCCATTGTTATGGCGGTTAGTTTAAGCGGTGAGTACTCATTAAGCATGGGTTTTGATAGCACTGTGTAGATGCTCCAGCATATTGGGTTGCCTATTACTAAGAGGTCTCCGATTATGCTCTGATCGCCCAATGTTGGTATTCTGCCCGTTCCCAGTATGATCATCAGGACACCTGTGAAAGATAGGACAACACTTTGCACAGTTCGACTCGTTATTTTTTCAACCTTGAGGAGTGCCCCAAAAAGTACAATGAAAATGGGCGTGGTAGCCAAAAGCAGCGCAGAGTTGGTTGCTGTGGTAAGCGCAATGCCGTTTATGAAAAACAGTTGGTAAGCAGTATTTCCTATCAAAGCAAGCATCACGAAACGACGCAAGTCTTTTCTGCAGATTCCAATCTTTCGTTCTCTTAGCCATAACGCTGTTAGAAGAAAGAGCGACGCTATGCTAAACCGTACAGCGTTAAAAGCTAAGGGGTTGAAATCCGAGAGCGCTCCTTTGACGGCAGTGAAGTTTATTCCCCAAATAATACTCATGGCAACTAGCAGCAGATCCAACGACGAAAATCTGCGACTAGCAGTGGTACTCAATTCATCTCAACTCGAATTGGTTTTGCCGTGTCTACGACTGCCTCAGCTTTGGCTTTGCGCTAGTCTATGAGCAACAGTGCGAAAGACTCGGGATTCTTCTCGAAAGGAAACGTGATCGAGATGCCAGCTTTCTGAGCGGTTTTTTTCACGTTCACACCTACTCCATCTTCAGAATAACGAGCTAGATTTGGGTGAGCACAAATCCGCGTTTCAGTGTTGCATTTCTCGCAGAGTTGACAGTGCCCAGACACAAAAGCTACTGCGAGAGTATAGCCTTTGCTCATGGCTGCTTTCTCCAGATCGACCACGGTTTGCAACATTTTACGCTTGTCTTCTTTCCATTTGGCCCAAAACTTTTGCGTCCTTTCTTTTACATCCTGAGGCAAGGTCGGGTCGCTCTCAGCAATCATCAGTTTCTTCATAACTTCTTGATCCGCCTCAGCTTCTGATCTGAACTTCATGAACATGGCATAACTGTATTCGCTAATGATTTTTCTAAACTCCCCGGCTGATGGAGTGTAAGGTGGGCACGCCATCGTTTTGCCATAATTTGGACATCCGACCTTGCACTTTAAAACAACACGGTCTTCAACGACAACCCAGTTAGCGGGGATAATTTTGGCGTCAGAAGCTCCAGCCTCAATCGCCAATTTTCTCAAGAAGTCAAACTTTTCCAGGTCATTTCGTGAAGCCATGTCATTTTCGCCGTCTTTCACCCTTGATTACTACACGTCATATAAACATTTGGCAAACGAAGGGCCTCATTTTTTGGAATGTCAAGGAGAAAGCGGGCTAGAATAGTTGCTTTTCCTCTGGTTTTGGGTTGTTGCTCCATTTTCCGAGCACAAGAATAATATAGAGTATGCTGAAATCTCTTGTTTGTTGAGGCGCGGTAAGAATCAGAGCCAAAATTAGCAAAATAGGATACGTCAATAAAATCAGAGATAACGTCATGAGTATTAACAGAAAGAAGCTCGAACCTTTGTATGAAACTTTGAAAGCCGCGGACTGCGTTGTTTGCTCCGGCGCAGGCAGATCACTGTATTCTCTGAATGCGGCCATGAGCCAGATTGCAGTGAGCCAAATAGGCTGGAGAAACAAGGTAGTTCTGACTCCAGATGATCCTGGTTTTCCAGGAAAAAGCATGTACGAAGCCGCTTATGATCTGGAACGTCGCTACAAGAAAATTCTGTTGTTGATGAACTCAGGAAGCGGCTACTCAGATGATCCGCTGGTCATGGCTCAAGACTTAGCTCGGTACATGGATGAAAAGAAGACGTCGAAATTCTCCATGGGTTTGTTGACGTCTAGCTCGGAATCGCCGTTAACTCAGATAGCGAGTCAGCATGGTCATGTGATTCAGCTGAAAGGGCGCGGGAAATCCAAGCCTTCATTCGAATATAGCGAGACAGGAATGATGGGCGACATCTTTGAACTAGGTACGCTTTCCTTGTTGGGCATGATGATCGAAGCCATATTCCGAAATCTAGAGTTAGACGAAGTTTTTCAGCTCTGCGGTGAAGAATTTGAAAAGATAGGCTCCATCATAGACGCTAACCTGGAATCCGAGACTTACACTCAACTTGTGGACTTGCTTGAAAGGCGAACCAATCTGTTCATGGGCGGAAAAGGCACTGCGGATCAAATCGCCAAGATGACTGCTATCAGGCTTTTTCACATAAAAAGCTTCTTGGGAGACGAGGTGTACGTTACCAGGGGGGTGAATACCCCTCATCCCAGGGCAGGCGACTTGGAGATCCTCTTGTCTTTTTCAGGAGAAACCAAACCCGTCCTTATTTGGTGCGATGTTATGAAGAAATTCAACGGGAAAGTTCTAGGAATAACCGGATGTAAAGATTCAACACTCGCCAAGAAAACGGACCTGAAAATAGTGTTGGAAGAGGAAACAAAACCTGGAACGCCCAGAAGATTCTACACGAGAGCAGCCTATGTGCTGAGCCCATTGCCAGTCAAACTTGCAGAGAGGCTTGGTCAAAGAGGACTAAGGCTGCCTGAATATATAATCAGCTGGTACCACTCGGCCACACAGTAGGTTCTATAAGCTTTGAATACTCGGCAGGTGAATTAGCGGTCGGAGAATTGAGCATGGATTTCCTCCAAACAATAGTGCTTGGTTTGATTCAGGGCTTGACCGAGTGGCTTCCCATTTCAAGCACGGGGCATCTGAGGCTTGCTAAGGACTTGATGGGGCTTCAGTTGCCGGCACTTTTCGACGGGTTGTTGCATGTAGGAACGCTGGTTGTGACTGTTGCTTTCTTCCGCAAAAATATCAGGAGTCTTTTGGTTTCCCTGCGCAACTTGGATTTTCATTCAGAAAATGGCAGACTGTTGCCTTTGATAGCTTTGGGAACTTTGCCGACCATCCTCATAGGTTTCTTTTTCGGTGATGTATTTGATGCCTTCTTCAAAGGTTTTTTGCCTTTGGCAGGAGCGTTTGTGTTGTGCGGAATTGTGCTCTGTCTTTCGAAGAGCGGAAAGGAGACTGACAGCAACCCCAGTTTGATTGATGCAGCACTCATAGGGACAGCACAGGGATTAGCAATAGTTCCTGGAATCAGCCGCAGCGGAGTGACAATTGCCATAGCACTGTTGCTTGGAATAAGGCGTGAGAGAGCATTTGCATTTTCCTTTTTGCTTTCGATTCCAGCAATCACAGGCGCCGTGGGGTTAACGTTCTGCACCCGCTACAACTCGCTTGTTGCATCTGGAGTTGGCTTGCTCGAAGTTCTCTTGGGAGTTGCCTTTTCGATGTTGATTGGCTACTTCGCCCTCAGACTACTCAGCAAGGTGTTGATGCTGAAAAAGCTGCACTTGTTTGCGCCGTACTGTTGGGCAGTTGCTGTTGTTCTTCTCGGGTTAAGCATCAGTGGATTCTAGCCAGAAGGGCTTTCCGTCAAGAAACTTGGTCAAAAACCCTGCAAATTCTTCATTGCTCTCATACAGCTCCATAATCTCTGCGGCTCTTGCCACGGTGAATCTTTTGCTGAAAGCTTCAGAAAACAAGTCTGCGATTCCTGTGTTTTTTCCCCCGTCCTTAAGTTTGGTCTTCAGAAGCTTGACGGCGTTTATATGCTTCCGAGGTAGCAGCACTGTCCACCGTCCGTTCTCAAGATAAGGTCCGGAAATGACTTCAGCGTTGTCAACGTATTTGGCTAGGAAATTCTCGCTTTCATTTTTCTTTTCAATTGGGGGTCCTATGTGCCGCTTGATTTTAGGAATAACTGTTTGTTCAAGCTCAATGACAAATGCGCCCATCTTTTTTTCGTCTGTCCAAACAGTGTCGCGAAGGACGTGGAAATCGTTGAGTTCCAAAAGTTTTCTGAGTGCACGCTGGGTTTTGTAATACTGTCCCCATAGGATGTCGGGAACAGCTTGAACTGGGTCAAAAGTCAAGCAGAGTAGCGCCAGCTTTCGATTCTGCAGCTTGCTATGCAAATTTTCGATAGACCGCTTCTTTGTTGGGGGTGTGAAAAAGTTGGTGCTGGGCGCTTTCAAGAACGCTCTGGCTGCTCCGACGAAGGTATGGATTTTCTGGGTTTGAACCGCTGACGCCACGTTTCTTCCTTTGTCCACAGGGTCTATAACCACCAAGGGTTCCGGGAAAGCGGGCTTCAAATCTCTCTCCGAGCTCTTGTAGTAGCCTTCAATATCTATGATCATCTTGTGGGAGCATTCGGAAAAGGCGCGCAGTGTTGTCACAAAAGAGCCATAGTGAAGAATAAGAAGCTCGCACAAGTACCCGCTGAAGCCACCTGTTTTTATCTCGGCACCGTAGACTTCAATGCCTTGCATGAACTTCTTGAGCAAGCGCACGTCGTCACGAAGGTTTCTAGATAGTTGTTTCAGTATGTAGTCCGTGTGAAATGGCGTTCTGTCTGTCGCGCTTTTCCATTCTCCACGCTGACTGCAAAAACAAGGCACAATGTTGACCCTGAAGCCGTTCACAAATGCCTCTAGATAGGGGTGCTCGGCGAAGCGTTCAATTTGCTTGGAGCCTGCAGTGACTTCTCTGGCGATTTCAAGGCTGACTTCAGCTAGTGTCTCAGGTGCTATTGTGAGAGGAAAACACATGAAGATATCGAGGTCAGGTGCTTCTCTGAGCCATGTGTCTTTTGCAACGGAGCCTTCCACGCGCACTTTTACTTCTATTCCTCTTTTCTTGGCAGCGGACGCAACTTTCTCCTCGAGAGATTCGGCTGTGATTGCCACTTTCTCACGGTCTTCTATTGTTGGACTAATTGCAGCAAGGATTTCGTTGCAGACTTTGTTGAGTTTGCTGCCCATTTACACCCTACCTTTGGCTATTGTGAAGTTGGACAGAACGTTCTGAGGGTCGTGTAGACGGGTCCTGTTGGCGACAAGTCACTTTGTTTGAGACGCAGGCACTCGGCGTCTACCGATCCAAATTCATGATTTTTGTTGTCGTTTAGGAGTTTTGCTAGCTGAGCCTTGTTTCTTCCCGATCTCACTCGGGCTATCGTGATGTGGGCATTGAACCCCTTTGGGTCAGGATCAATTCCCAGTCGATGCAGTTTTGGTTCCAGTTGGCTGAATATGCTTCTGAGCTCGGTTGCGCCCTTGGCTATTCCAGCCCAGACGACTCTAGCGTAGTGGATGTTTGGGAATGCGCCTATTCCCTTGATTTGGATATCAAATGGTGCAAACTGGAGCGTTTTCATCTCTTGATGTATACTTTCCACCATATTTGGCGAAATGTTACCAAGAAACCTTACTGTGATGTGGATGTTTTGTGTCTCTACGAGCTTTAGGTCGGCGCCTGTTTGGAGAAGGCGCGTCTGCATGCTTGTCAATTGATTCTTTACGGAATCGTTTTCTATGTCGAATGCTATGAAGCTCCTGATTAACTCAGAAATCTCCTGTTCGCCTCCGGTTACTTTTCTACATGTTTCTCTCATAAATGCTTTTTAACTATCAATATGGCTAACATAGACTGAGAAAAGGGCGATTCATGAAATCTGACAAGCTTGTTATTGGCTTGGTTGGCATGCCTGGTTCAGGCAAGTCGTTGGTTGTTGAGGTGGCACAGCAACGAAGCTATGCGGTTGTGACTATGGGAGATGTTGTTCGTGAGGAGACTCTTAGATTTGGTTTGGAGTTGACTCCTGAGAACGTGGGGAAAGTTATGCTTGAGCTCAGGAAGGCAAACGGTGAAGGTGTGGTTGCGCAGAAATGCGTTCCGAAGATTGAACTGCAGAAGAATAAGAAAGTTTTGGTTGACGGTCTGAGGAGCTTACATGAAGTTAAAGTCTTCAAGAGTCACTTTCGGAAATTCACCCTTTTGGCTATTCATGCTTGTCCGGAGACACGTTTCATACGTCTCTTGCGTCGTGGCAGAACCGATGACCCGAAAAAATGGGAAACTTTTAATGAGAGAGACCTTCGTGAGCTCTCGGTGGGGTTGGGGAATATTGTGGCAATGTCTGAAAATCTTGTGGTGAACGAGGGTGAACCAGCTGAGACAAAGGAAGAAATCAAGGAAACACTTCGTCGAGTTGAGGAAGAATGGCAGAAGTAACGGTTAAGGTTGAGACTGAAATCAACCCCACAGAGTCAGAGGAGAAGGTGAAGAGCGCCGTGACAAACATATTTGCTAACGCGCTCGCAGTCGTGGTTCCATGCAAAGCGGGAAGCGTTTTGAGGGCGGAGGCTCAAGGACCGGAAGCTCTCGTTGGCTTTCGGGATTTGCTTCGTAGGGATCGAGTTCGAGCAGCTGCCCGAAAGGTCTTGTTCACTGGACTGGAAGGGAAAACAATCACTTTCTTTCTAAACAAGCAAGTGGCCTTATCGGATCATATTTCTTTCTCGCAGGAAACAGGGGAATCACCACTTGGTCCAATAAAAGTCACAATTCACTGTCAAAAACCGAGGGAGATCATTGACTGGCTCGCGCCCAGAACCTCGTAAGTCCAGAGTTCAGCGTTGGCTTTTTGCAAACGCCAGCGTCACGCATCGAGGAGCGATCCTGCTGGGTGATTCTGTCGCATGCGATGCCTTCGATCCCAAGCGCCCCGTGAGAGTTGTGACCCATGCGCACGCAGATCATTTGTGCGGATTGCGAAGCAGCCTGAGGCAATGTGAGAACGTGTTGATGACGCAGGCGACGAGGGATCTTATTGAGGTCATTGAAGGCTCAAAAGCCTTTAGTGGCAGCAACGTGAAGACGCTAGGCTACGGAGAACCATTTCTCTATGGCGGTGAGAACATAACTCTCTTTTATGCTGACCACATAGTGGGGGCTGCTCAGGTTCTTGTGGAAGACCAAAATGGAGGAAGAGTCGCGTACACTGGAGATTTTAGGATAGACAGGACCCCTGTTCTGGAATGTGATACGCTTGTTGTTGAAGCCACTTATGGAAATCCGGAGTGCAATCGTTCTTTCAATGTCGATGTGAGAGAGCTTCTTGTTTCGATGGTTGAAAAGCGGCTTAGGCATGGCGTCGTCTATGTTTTTGGTTATCACGGTAAACTGCAGGAAGTTATGCAGTTACTTTATAGCGCAGATGTTTCCGTGCCTTTCATCATGCCTGAACGCGTTTACAACTTGTCAAAGGTCTACGAACGTCACGGATTGAAATTGGGCCATCTGACTCATTCATCGCAGGAGGAGGCGAAGCAAATGTTAAAAGAAAACCTTCCATGCGTTGCTTTCTACCATATGAACTCTCGGGGTACTGTAGGTCTTGGTGCTCATCGCATCTGCGTTAGCGGCTGGGAGTTCCGTTCGGCCTGCAGGCAGATAGGCAAAAAGGAACATATTGTTGCTTTGAGCGACCATTCCGATTTCAACGGTCTAATCGAATACGTCAGGCGATCCAAGCCGAAACAGGTCATAACTGATAACTATCGGGTAAGCCATGGTGAGGTCTTGGCCAAGGAGATTCATAGACGATTGGGAATTCCTGCAACTGCGATGCCCTCCACGAACTGAGAAAGAAGAAGGAGCTGGACTTTGGAGCTTTGTTTCTTCTAACGCTTAAAAGAGACTTTTGACTGTAGGTCCCTTTAGTGAACTCGCATGCCAAAGTCCTCCGCTTTCCTAGGATTCTACAAACTAAGTCCTAAAGAGCGACTGGCGCTCATTATGGACTTCGCAGGCTTATCCAAAGAAGAATGCTCGCTTCTTCAAAATACCGGTTCTCTCCCACTTGACCAGGCGGATCGCATGATAGAAAACGTGGTTGGCGCAATACCCACTCCGATTGGAATAGGAGTGAACTTCTTGGTCAATAATCGCGATTATTTGATTCCAATGGCCACTGAGGAGCCTTCCGTCGTGGCAGCTGCGAGCTACGCCGCCAAAATGGTGCGTGAGGGCGGAGGTTTCTTCACTAGCAGCACACCCCCAGTAATGATTGGCCAGGTCCAAGTCGTTCGCGTTCCTGAGCCTGAGGCTGCGAGCTCAGCCATAGTCAGGGCAAAAGATGAAATTCTCAAGAAAGCCAACGAGCAAGACCCATTGCTCCTCTCACTAGGCGGAGGCGCAATGGACCTCGACGCAAAAATAATTCACACAACAGTTGGTCCTATGGTTATTACGCAGCTCTACGTTGACTGCAGAGACGCGATGGGAGCTAATGCAGTAAACACAATGGTCGAAGCGGTTGCACCGATGATAGAGCGTTTAACCGGCGGGAAAGCCTATCTCCGTATAATCTCAAACCTCGCGACTAAGCGTCTCGCCAAAGCATGGTGCGTCGTCCCTAAGGAATCAGTTGGAGGCAAGGACGTGGTTGACGGCATCGTTAACGCATCTGCATTTGCAGCTGCTGACCCTTATCGGGCTGCAACGCACAACAAAGGCGCAATGAATGGAATAATCGCGGTGGTTCTAGCCACAGGCAACGATCATCGTGCTATTGAGGCTGGAGCTCATGCATATGCTGCTTTGAAAGGGCAGTACACGTCCCTCTCCACCTGGTGTAAGAACGAGAATGGCGATTTGGTTGGCGTTATCGAGTTGCCAATGGCTGTCGGCCTCATAGGAGGCGCGGTGAAAACGCATCCAATAGCAAGGATTGCTTTGAAAATACTTAATGTGAAAACGGCCAACGAGTTCGGCGAGGTTTTGGCTGCTGTTGGTTTGGCTCAAAACCTAGCGGCACTGCGCGCTTTGGTGCATGAGGGCATTCAGCGCGGTCATATGTCATTGCACGCGCGCAACATCGCTGTTGCTGCAGGCGTTCCAGAGCACCTTGTGGAAAAGGTTGTTGAAAAAATGATTAGTGAGAAGAAAATCCGAATGGATCGCGCAAGAGAGATTGCTGAGAGTTTAAGCTATAATTGGAACAAGACTTGAGCCGAGTTTCTGTTTTGTGTTGGGGAATGGCTCATGAGATTTTCTTCTGTTTTCGCAACTTTGCACGGGTTAGGTAGAATGACTGGCTGAATCCTAAGGGCTCGTGTCTTTTTTTGCGGTTCGCTTGGCTGTTTCGGCAGCTCTTTTCTGATTTTCAAATGAATTCTAACTTTGGTCTGCAAATCAGAATGCGAAGAGCACGTTCTAGAAAAGCTCACATGGTCGAACTCGCCAGACCTGTCTCCAAAAAGATCAAATCATCAATCGAGTCTTGAGGAAGGTTAAAAAGGGCTCATAAGCTAAACCTAAAACCAACAGTTTGGAAACGAAACATAGAGGAAAAGCAATGAAAATAGTTCCAGGTCCAGCCTCGAAAGAACTTGGTGAAAGAATTGCAAACCTTTCAGGCTCAGAAAAAGTGAATGTTACCTGCAAAGTTTTTCCAGATGGGGAAACCTACATTCGTTTGGAAGGTGACGTGGCAAACGAAAACGTTGCAATTGTTCAAACTATTAGCAGCCCGCAAGACACGCATCTTATGCAGCTCGCGTTCATTGCAGCAGCTGCCAAACGAAATGCAGCTAAGAAGGTCATTGCGGTGGTCCCGTACCTCGCATATGCTAGGCAAGACAAAATCTTCCTTCAGGGCGAGAACATAAGCGTCGAAACCGTGGCTGCAATGCTCCACGCATCTGGAGTAGATGAACTTGTCACGGTAAACGTGCACGCTGAAGAGGCATTATCGAAGTTCCCGTTTCCAGCGACGAACCTAACCGCAATCCCTCTCTTAGCGGAACATTTTGTTCAACATGGTTTCAATGGAGCGTTAGCGCTGGCACCCGATAAAGGCGCGATGAATATTGCAAAGCAGGCACAGCGAATCTTAGGCGGCGAAGCTGGATATCTTGACAAGCAGCGAGATAGACACACTGGACAAACGACTCAAACAGTGGGGAACCTGCACGTGGAAGGTAAAATTGTCATAATATTCGACGACATAATCAGCACAGGTGGGACAATAGTCGGAGCGGCAGCGATCCTCCTCGGGCAAGGAGCTGAGGAGGTTTTCGCTGCATGCGTACACCCCCTCCTGATTGGGGACGCGGAAAAGCGCATTTTGGGTGGGGGCGTGAAAGAGATCGTGGGTACGGATAGTCTGACGCGGTCGGTGAGTAAAGTGTCCCTTGCATCTTTGATTAGCAACGAACTCAAGGCAAAGCAGAGTGGCTAGACTCTTTTTCCTGCTCTCAGGCGAGAACAAAACCCTTCCCGCTGCCGAGCTTGGTGCGATACTTGAAGCGGAAGACTATCCATTCAAAATCACGGAGAAACTGGACCAAGTCGTTCGTATTGAGACCGAACTTGGTAGCGTACAGGCAATTCAGCGAAGAGCAGCCTACGTACGAATCAGCGTGTTGGAGCTTTTCTCCTGTCCAGCCAACGAAGATGAAATCTCAGCTGCCGCAGAAGCAATAAGCTTCAAAACTCTCCTGAGCCAAGGGGAGACTTTCGCAGTCCGAATACAGCGCGTAAAAGAGTATTCACCAGAAAAAGGCACAATGCAGCTCGAACGCAGTCTTGGCAAACTTGTACTCCAGAACTCCCCAGGCACACGCGTCAATCTGAAGAACCCTTGCAAATCCTTCATTGGCGTCTTGACAAGTGGAAAATTTGTTTTCGGCGTCAAACTTGCTGAAGCCCAAATTAAGACTTTCAGCGAGCGTAGACCGCGCAAGAAACCATTCTTCCATCCGTCAGCCATGCCAAGCAAACTCGCCCGCTGTATGGTTAACTTATCTCGCGCGAAAACTGGCAGCTTGGTTCTTGATCCTTTCTGTGGCACAGGAAGTACACTTGTCGAGGCAACATTAATCAACTGTCGAGCGCTTGGCACGGACGCTCAAAGACGCATGATTCTGGGATGCAGAAGGAACATGAACCACTTCAGCTTGAAAGCCATGGGGCTGGTCGTGACTGACGCTCGGCACCTTCCATTTACAGCAGTCGACTGTGTGGTCACTGACCCACCTTATGGGAGAAGCGCGAGCACTCTGCAATCAACTACAAAAGAGCTTGTCGAAGCAGTTTTGCTTTCTACCAAAGATCTGCTTGCCAAAGGGCAACGAATTTGTATAGCTTCCCCCAAAACATTGCACATCTCATGGTTGGGCGATCGGATGGGCTACAAACATGTCGAGTCTCATTTTGCCTATGTTCACAGAACTCTGACGCGTGAAATAGCCGTCTTTGAGAAACTGTAGGCGGGACCATGAGTCTGCGGGTAATTTTCCTCGGAACTTCCGGTGCTATCCCAACGGCAGAACGAAGCCTGCCAGCTACTCTTATCCAGCGCGGACGCGAGATGCTCATGTTTGACTGCGGGGAAGGTGTACAAAGGCAGATGGTCAAGGCCAAAACAAGTTTCCACAAGAGAATGAAAATCTTCATTTCACATCTCCACGGCGACCATGTCCTAGGTCTGCCAGGACTGCTTCAAACCATGGCACTTCTGGATCGAAAAACCAAGCTGGAAGTATACGGTCCAGAAGGCACCAGGGCTTTCTTGGAATGCGTTCAGGCGTCACTGCAGTTCGGACTAACCTTTCAGGTAGAAATCCGCGAGATTCTGAACCCTGGGCACGTCTGCAACGAAACAGAATATGCTGTTGAAGCAGCGAAATCCAATCACGTCGTATCGAGTTATGCCTATGCCTTTGTGGAAAAGTCTCGTCCTGGAAAATTCTACCCTGAAAAAGCACGAGCACTTGGTATTCCAGAAGGAGAATTATGGTCCAAGCTCCAACATGCTCAGACAGTAATCCTTGCTGATGGCAGAGTGGTGAAACCCGCAGAAGTCACGGGGTGCCTCAGACCGGGGCGAAAAGTGGTCTTTTCAGGAGACACTCGCCCGTTCAGAGAGTTCAAGCGTTTTGCCAGCGGCGCTGACTTGTTGATACATGACTCGACATTTGACGATGCCCTAGCCGACAAGGCTCAGGAGGATGGGCACTCAACTCCTAGTCAAGCCGCTCGCCTAGCCAAAGCCTCAAAGGCGAAGAAACTGGTCCTAACCCACATCAGCGCCCGCTATGCAGACAGTTCACTGTTACTGGACCAAGCAAAAACCATCTTTGCCGAGACAGTCGTTGCGACCGATTTCAAAGTATTGGAACTGCCTCTAAGCGAATAACTTCTTCAGTTTCGAAAAACTTTCTTCCACATTGAAAACCGATTCTACCATAGCAATTCCATTGAAGCCAATTTGATTTACTCTTGCAGCAAAATCCTGCCAGTCGATCTTTCCGTAACCAAGTCCCAAATGTTGGTCAACCTCACCGATGTTGTCGCTGATGTGAAAATGCCAGATTTTCTCTGGAAGCTGTGCAAGAAAAGGATGCATTTGATTTTCAAGGTTTGCATGCCCAACATCGAGAGCAATGCCCACTTTCAGGTTTGCCTCAGCATAAAGTCTCATGAAATCCTTTGGCGTCTTCATTATTGATCCGTATTTCTTTGGCAGGTTTTCTATGGCAACGCGCAATCCAAGTTTCTCCGCAGCCTCAGCGAGTAGTAATATGCTTTGGACGTTCTGTTGCCACTCTCTTCCTGGATAGAACGGGCTGATTCCAGTAACCAAGCCTGGGTGAAGAACCCAGATTTCCGCATTTAGCTGGCTGGCGTATAACATGGATTGTTTGAGTCTCTTTAGAGAGGCATTAAGCATGGATTTCGATGGTGATGCTATGTTTATGTCAGCGAAGGGACAGTGAACAGTGTATGTCAGGCCATTTGATTTTGCAGCTTTGTTCAGCGCTTCAACTCTCTTTCTGTTCAGGGCGTGAAAACCGTCATCAACGATCTCGGCATATCTTGCTCCCACTTTCGCCAAACGCTTGAGCATCTTCTCAAATGGCTCGCCAAGTGTGTAGAGCATAGAAACGCCAATTCTCGGCTGCGGCACTCATACACTCCCTTTCTTTCCTAGTTAAGCGTTCTACCTTGTAGGGGCCATCTAATAACTGTATTCTGAGGCTATCTTTTCAGCAACTCAAACTCACAGTTTCTCATAGAGATAGATGGTGTGAGACGGATAACCAAGCTGAGGATTCTCGCAGAAATTCTCTACTTTCTGAGGTCTCCACCCGATGATCTCATAGTCATGTGACACCACTCGCACTCCCTTCTTGAGTTCCTGCTCCAGTTTCGGTCGGATCTTCTCATTGGCACTCGTCGTCAAATAGAGAAAAACTACGTCTGCCGAAGTCAAGTTCACGCCAAACATGTCGCCATTCACTATCGTCACCCTATCCGCTAAATCGCTTTCATGGATTGTGCTCATCGCCTTCTTAGCTAGATCTTCCCTAAGCTCCACCCCGACACCCCTAGCGCCGAAAGTCTTTGCAGCCATTATCACTGCTCTCCCGTCCCCTGCACCGAGATCAAACAAAACCTCGCCGGGTTTTAACTCGGCAAGCTTAAGCATGTGCTGGACAACTATTACAGGACTTGGAACATAAGGCGCAATGAACAGCTGTTCTTCCTCCCTAGGGTCTACATTGGAATTGCTTAAAGATCTTACGTATCACTACTACGCTACATAAGGTTCTCTTCTCGGCGACGGTCGTTTTGCCTCTCCGCATTTAGCACAGCTTTGAGCGCAAAGCTCCAAATATTTTTCTTCGTTTTTTGTGCCTGCTGATTCAGCAGCTATCCTACACAGTTCGCTTGGTTCGCTGCATCCCTCTTCCTTACAGAGTGTAGAGATGTAGCGGCAGATGTCTTGCACGTCCTTTGGCTCAAGCACCGCCCTGTTGGTACGAACCATAAGGCAAAGCTCCCTCGCCATGGCACAGGTCTTCAAGTATTTGATCTTTTCAAGAACTTCTTGCCGCATTTTCTTCCTGCTAATTTCCACTTTCGAGTCTCCTGATTTTGCAGCCTTCAGGCACACTTAAGTTGTATTCAGCATAAATAGTTGTTGATAACAGAGAATGGGAGCTCAGCGGAGAAGCTATGGTGAAGAAGAACCGAGCTACCTCGGCGGAATCATGTTGGAGTAAGCTCTTGCCAACGCTCTTTTTCGTTCAGCTTCCAGATTGATGGCTACCTGCTCTTTTTCCGTTGCCTCGGAATGGGCGGGTGTAGAGATCAGACCTTGATTGTTAACTGGCTTTGCCACGCTATGCCTGACGAGTATCAGACTGGGTGTTCCTTTGAAAGTGAGGCAACTAGGTTTCGCCATTGTTCTTGTTTTTTGCCGTGCTTTCATGTTTCTTCCCCACACCCTTCTTAACATTAAGACAAACATCTTAATTATAAGATGTTTGCCTTCTTAAAAAGATTTCTGTCTAATAATGAAAACACTTTTATACCCACTCATACCCTTCTCTAAATGTTACGAATGAAAGCTGTGAAGATCATCAGCAATCCTGAAGCCTTCAAGATACTTGCTGATGGCACAAGAAGAAGAATGATCTATCTCCTAAGGGCAAAAGAGATGACCGTTAGCCAGATAGCAGATGAGCTCGATTTGACCCCACAGACGGTGTATCATCACGTCAAGAAGCTGCTAGAAGCAGATATGGTGGAAGTCACACGCGAAGTACGAGTTGACCACCTCATAGAAAGCTACTACCAAACCACTGCTGAGGTTTTCCATGTTAATGTTGGAAAAGCTTCTGGCAGCAAAGAATCGCTCGCCGAAAGCATCCCAATCGCTTTGGAAGGGCTAAAAAGAATTGGTTTCAAAATTGATTATGACAAGAAAGACGTTGAAGAACTGGCAGAATTGGCCATGCATCTAGAAGAATGCTGCGGTGCGAAAGAGTATGAGGAAGCACTGTCGAAACTGACAGATCTTGACCTGCTGTCAAAAGAAGTTGTCCAAGAGTATGCAACTCTTCTCTCGATGTCAGATGAAGAAATGGCACGACAATGCGAACTGAAAAGGAATTTCAGAAAAGCCCTTAGATCACTCGCCAAATAGTTACTTCATCCGAATTTTCTGCTCAGAGCTTTGCGTTCCGCCTCGAGAATCGATTCGTAGAACTCACCCGTCAGTTTGGACCGCTTCTCCAGAATTTCAGCAACGTCTCTCGATCGAACTCTGCGGGCGCTGAGTGCAACGGCAGCAACTTTTCCAAATTTTCCAATCAACTTGGCGGTTTCCACTGCTTCGTCCCGCAATTTCATCTCGCCTTTGGCAAGGTTATCTTCTTTTTTCTCGACGAGCGCATAAACTTTCTCTTCCTCAACTTTGAGCAATCCCAATTCGGTGGATCCACATCTTGGACACCTAGGCTGGTCAGGTAGATTGTTGAGACGAATTTGCTCTGAATAGTCCCAACAATGCGTGCAAATGAAGTAGCCAGTCTCGTTCAATAGTCTCGCCCGAGCTGATTCAACAAGAACTGCTTGCATTCGTTCAGGCGGTATAAGGTCAGTCTTCATGCTCACGCGTTCTATGCCTACGCGGGCAACTGGCGAAGCGCACCTTTCCGTCGCCAAATTCTCCACTTTGATTTCGCCTCTGCGAATTCTGTCCAAAACCTTGATGATCCTTTCGGCATCAAGGTCCTTCGTGAAAACCTCTTTTAGTCCCTCTTCGTAGATGGGGGTTCCCTCAAAACTCGTTACCAGTTTTTGCAGACTCACGTTGCTGAAGTCTGCCCATTTTTTCAAGGCTCCGAACCTTCTGGCGACATGAATAACTCGTCGTTTGAAAAGTCCCGTCTTGACTGTTGATCGAGTCAGTGTTTCTCGGGTAACCTGTTCAGGCATTTCGCGCAGTTCATTGAAAACTTCGAGTGTGCGCCGGGAATCTGCTGTGTTCATTGTTTGAACAAAAATCCTGTAGGGGTCATGTTGTACCACCATGCCTTGCCCGACTTTATCAGACAAAATTTGCCCAAGGAGTTGCGCCAATGCCCTATTTGCTAGTGAGCCAAGATTTGAGTGAACTATCACAAAATCCTCCCAATCCTCAATTAATATTCTCTTTTCAGTCGGAAGAGCAATTCTAGCATTAGCTTGCTCGATGGTTTCTGACAGTGCTCTGAGTATGATTTCTTTGTCAGCAGGGTATCGTTCGCTTAGTGTTTGGCTCACTTCTTCTGGAGAGCGTCCAGTTCTTATTTCTTCTTCGACAAATCCTCTTATCTGCGCAACTTCTTGAGCAACTTCAAATGGTACTGGAATTTCTTCGCCAATCCAACTGGGAATCGACCCAGTCGGGTCGTCCACTGGTCTGACGTAGACTTTGTCTTCTGTCGTGTGCATTATTTGCCACGGGCTTCCGCGGATGATAAATTTCGTTCCTGTTTTTCCGTATTCAGCCATGAAGGCTTCATCAAGGACGCCTATTGATGAGTCTGTAGACTGGTCAATGACTAGAAACTGTTTTTCTTCTGGAATCATGCTTAGATTGTCAAAGTAGTACTCGAATAATGCCGTGGATCTTTGCGGTTTGAGAACTACTCTGTCTTCGAACGAAACCCAAGCCAGTCGTGGGAAACGTTGATGCATATACTTGAGGATCTTCTCAATATCTTCAAGTGCAATGTCTTTGTAGGGGTAAGCGTTGCGCACGGTTTCTACGATGTCCCTGAATTCTAGGCGCTTACTCTTGAGCAGCATTCCAGCTATCTGATGCGTCAAGGCATCGTAGGGTTTTGGCGGTATCTCAACGGGTTCTAGTTCCTCCCTGAGCGCTCGTCTTGCAATTACCATTGCTTCCAGCGTATCGTCACTGTCCATTCCGATGATTATGCCTTCCGCCACTCGCCCGATGCTGTGGCCTGCTCTTCCTACGCGTTGGATGATCCGGGAAACTTGCCTTGGACTCGTGTATTGAATGACAAGGTCAATATGACCTATATCTATACCTAGTTCGAGACTGCTGGTAGCGATGAGGCCTTTGAGGTCTCCGCGTTTCAGGCCAGTTTCAGCCGCAATTCTCGATGGTTTTGCCAGGGATCCATGGTGTATGCTTACGGGGAAATCCATGTCCCAAACTTTGAGCCTGCTTGCCAATACTTCTGAGACTGCTCGTGTATTAGTGAACAATAGCACAGACTTATGCTTGCTCATATGATCCTTGACTATTCTGAGCCTCGCCGCAACTTCCGGGTGCGTGTAAAGTTTGCCTGCGAGTCTAGCATCTTCCTCTGTGGGCTTGGGGTAAATAACTTGAAGTTTCATGAGTTTGGCGACTGGTACACGGATTATTTCGACTTTTCTTCTGTCGCCCACTAGGAAATGGGCAACTTTTTCAGGAGTGCCGACGGTCGCGGACAGTCCAATAGTCTGAAAGTCCTTTCCAATCAATCTTCGGATGCGCTCTAGCGCAATCGAAAGCTGACTTCCACGTTTGCTGTCAGCGAGCTCGTGAACTTCGTCGATGATCACCCAAGAAAGACTCTTGAGATGTTGGCGAAGAAGCCATCCAGAAAGTATAGCTTGCAACGTTTCCGGCGTCGTAATCAACATGTCTGGTGGACTTCGCGATTGTCGCGTTCTCTCCTTGAGCTCTGTATCCCCATGTCGCACAGCAAGTTTCACGTCTAGATTGTTGCACCACCACTCTAGCCTCTCGAGCAGATCTCTATTCAAAGCACGCAAAGGGGTGATGTAAAGGACTTTTATTCCCGGAGTTCTGGGCTGCTGGAGCAGCATACTCAAGACGGGGAGGAATGCGGCTTCAGTTTTTCCCGTCGCTGTAGGTGATATCAGCAATACATTTTTGCCTTCGAGAACCTTGGGTATAGTTTGCTCTTGAGGTCCTGTGGGTTTTGGGAAACCTCTCTGGTCTACAAGCTTCCGCACCGGCTTCACTAGCATTTGGAAAACATTTTCAGAAGTTTCCGTCAAGATGGGGTGAACCTCAGAGTTCGGAGGATTAATCGTGAACTCAGCTGTAAAAACATTTTGGGAGTATTAGAGAAGTTGGCTTCGAAGAGTCTCTCTTTTTATAGAGAATTCAGAGGGTTTCAGCGTTTTCCACTTTCTTGAATATTAATAGGCGGATTTGTGCCATGTCTACTTTAACATGAAAATGGTTAATCGTGATGTCTGTGAGGAATTTTTGTATGGGAAAACATTGGAAAGTTATTTATCTGCAATCTAGAAAAGCAGGGGCATGCGTTGATGGAGGAAAATATATGGTAAAATGTCCGAAATGTGGAATCGATGTTTCGAAACCAAAGAAGACTTGGAAAATGGCAGGTCGCCCTGACAAGTCGGGAAAGCGCATGCAGCTTGAGATCGGGCTTTATGAATGCCCCAAGGGCCATGGTACTTTCCGCGAAGTACTAAGCAAGAAAAAAGTCTAAGCTGACCTGAACTGTTCGATACTGAGCTTGCGTTTCCCTATTTTTCCCTTTTCTATGCGGTAAGTTTTAAAATGAACACTGCTTACTGGGTTGCATTACTATGATGCTTGGGGGACGGCTAAGGTTTGACCACAGACGTCGGATTTCAAGGTGTGAGGGAGCTTTGGAAGAATGAATATGTTCAAACTGCCGTAGTCATCGGGCTGATTGTTCTAGTGGTCTTTGGTTTCTGGTACGGTTCTCAAATAGTACTAAACACGCCTTACCCGGTTTTGGCCGTGGTCACTGGTAGCATGTGTGTTCCGTATGACGGCGCATGCAACGGTTGGAGTCACACTTTCGATCACACACTACATATAGGTGACCTAATTGTCGTTCAAGGTGTGGCTCCTGCCCAGCTGAGCGATGCGTATCCAAACAGCGACATAATCGTTTTCCACAATCCCAGTGATCCAGATGAGCTTATCGTCCACAGGATCGTGGCAAAGGAGGAAAGAAACGGCGTTTTCTATTTCACCACTGAGGGCGATGGAAATGGCGTTAGGAAATGGCCAAACACGCCTGACCAGAACGATCCTTGGTCACCGTTTCCTGAGGACATGGTTGTTGGTAAAGTTGTGATGCGTATTCCTTTTTTCGGACATTTGGTGCTCTTCATGCGCAACTCTGTGGGGCTGTATTTAGTTATCGGATTAATCATATTGCTGATATTTCTAGAGTTTGTTGTCCCTTTGTTCAAAGGAAAGAAGTCATCTACAGATGAGGTCGGGCAGTGAGATTGCTTTGAGAAGTCATCCCGATGTATTTATAAAGCGAGTCCCTTCATAAAAGGGTAACTGGAAATCTCGGCGAGAAGGAAAATCCATGCCTAAGTCGAAAGCCATAATCAGTATTGAGAATGTTGTTGCTTCAGCAACTCTTAATCAGAAAGTTGATTTGAACGCTGTTGTAAAGGGTTATCCTGGCGTTGAATATAGGCCGGAGCAGTTTCCCGGTTTGGTTTTCAGGCTGAAAAGACCGAAGACTGCTACGTTGATTTTCAACTCAGGCAAGATGGTTTGCACCGGAGCCAAATCGGAAAAAGAGGCTCGCAGGGCAGTCATGAAAGTTGTCAAGGAGCTGAAGCGAGGCGGGATCATAATCCTAAGTAAACCAGAGTTAAAAATACAGAACATCGTGGCTTCCGCCAGCCTTGGAGGCCTGATAGATCTGGAAAAGGCAGCTTTCACCCTTGGAAAGACAATGTATGAACCTGAGCAGTTTCCAGGCTTGATTTATCGAATGGACGAGCCAAAAGTTGTGATCCTTCTTTTCGCCAGTGGAAAGCTGGTTTGCACGGGAGCTAAGAAAGAGCAGGATGTTTATGATGCGGTTTCAAAGCTGCATGAATTGCTGGAAGAAAAAGCGCTTATCTTCTACGACTAGTTATGTTCCTTGTTCTTTCTTGATTTGTTTTGTTATGGTTTTGTAGCTTTCTTGGTCGATTGCACCGGTTTCGAATAGGATTTTTGCCACTTCGCTTATGTTCAAGAGCGCGTGGAGTTCGATTCCCTGCTTTGCGAGTTTTGCTTTGCCCCCTTCTTGCCGGTCTAGGAAGGCTACCGCTTTGCTTACGACTCCTCCTTCAGCCCGTATGGACTCAGCGGCTTTCCGCAGCGATAAGCCTGTGGTAACTAGGTCGTCTACGAGAAGCACGCGGTCTCCTGAGACGAGGATGCCTTCCACCCTTCGTTTTCTTCCATGTCTGCGTATTCCTTTGCGGACATAGAGGAAAGGTTTCCTGAGGTTGTATGCTATTTGTGACGCAAAGGGGATTCCCGCAATTGGGACTCCGGCGATTCTGTCGAAGTTGTTCAGGCCTATTTGGGTTTTTATTTGGTCAGCGTAGAAGTCGCAAATATGCATGAAAGCATCTGGGAAGCTTGGGACTATGCGTAAGTCTATGTAGTAGGGGCTTGCTTTTCCGCTTGTGAGCTTGAAAACTCCGAATTTCAAGGCATCTATTTTTGTCATGATTTTTGCCATTTCCGCCTTTTTTGTGTGTAGGTCAGTTTTGCTCATCAGGTTCTACCTTCTTTTTGTGACTTGGTAGATCTTGTTTTGCTCGGGAATCAAGCATGCTGTTCGTGGCATCCGTGTTCTGAGGATTTCTGCGAATTTTTTCTGTGAATCCACAGAGTTGGTGTGGTATGGCACGGCGACTTGTGGTTTGGTTAAGCGCGCGATTTCAACTCCTATTTCTGGTGATGCTCCTGGCGCAATGCCTACTGTGCAGAATGTGACATCCAGTTTTTCTCTTTCTCCTATGGCTATCATTTCGGGGAAGGGGAGGCTGTCTGCGGTGTGGAAGACTTTTACGCCATCTTCGCTTGTTATCACGAAAGTCACTGGTTCCGCTGCGGGATGATTGCTTTTCTCTGCTCTCACGGTGACTTCTCCAACTTTTGTTTCTGTTCCTGGGCTGATCTCTTCGATCTTGTCATGTGGTAGGGTACTGACAAGTCTCTTGGCACTAGCTGGATCTGCGATGATTTTGCAGTTGCTATTTTTTAGTGTTTCTGCGACTAATCGCTGATCCAAGTGATCATAATGTTCGTGGCTTACCAAGATTGCGTCCACTCTCTGTAGACTCTTGGGTTTTATGTCAACGGGGTCTATTGCGAGGGTTTTAGAGGGAGTTTTCAGGACGACTCCAGCGTAATGGTTGAACCACACGAACATGATTGTATTTCTTTCCGGTGTGTTTTCGATTGGCATGAAATTGGTTCCTCGGTTAGTACTATTGGCATCAGAGTTTTAAAGGAGTTGTGTTGCAAAAAATTGCGGGGAATGAGAAACCACGATGTACATTGTATCAGATACAGGTCATTAGTGCTCTTCATTTTCTGGGTGCGCCCTCTTCTAAGTTCACGTTTTTCTGTGCGTCATAGTCCAAATTCGTCTTCTCAAATAGAACAAGTCAAAACAAAACGTCATTTCGCTGAAGCAGACCGTGCACTCCAGATCTTCTACAGCTTTCTTCCTTTGTGTTTGAAGTACTTCCAGAAGAAACGACCGTGGTTTTCAAGGCGCATTGCCCAAGAGATTGCGCGTCCTACGGGCTGACACTGCCCATTAGCCAAGGCTTCGATGATTGAATCAACTGTGAGCTCGGCTTCTACGACGGTATGCGCCCAACCCACTAGTGGACCGTAGTGCGCATCCGTTCCAGCGACACGTGGAAGATTCAGCTTGTCTGCTAAATCGTTGGCTTTTCGAGTCGACCTCCTAAATGGAAAAATTGAGGCATTTATGGTTTCAATTGCATCGAACTTGACTGTAGCGTATTTCCCAATTCCTCCTTTGAAAAGAGCAAATGGGTGGCAAGCGACGGCTATGCCCCCTAACTTGTGAATTCTGTCGACGGTTTCATCTGAGCTCAAGCCTTTCGGGATGGTATCCTTCACATTCAAGCCTAGTATGTGCCCATGCATACTTGAAATCTCTATTCCTGGGATTATTGGAAAATCTGTTTCCTTAGCTATATTCAAAGCGCTGTCTACTTGGTTGTGATCGGTTATTGCAACGGCGTTCAATCCGCACTTTTTCGCGTAGAAAACCAGATCTTCCGGACTTATTACTGAATCGTTTGAATAGATCGTGTGAACGTGTAGATCTGCCTTGATCTGCATTGTTGATCACCCTTTCATTGTTTCTGGACCATTCGATCTCTGATTTCCGCCAGCATCTCATCAAGTCTTTTTTCGTCTAAGTCAACCTTCTTGAACAATGGTTTCGCTTTTCCTATTCTATGACCAGGCTTCAGTCGTAGAATCGAGTCATCCCAGCTAATACTCTCAACCTTTCCTGGAAGATTAAGTGTCCCCAATATCTCCTTCGCAGTGCCAGGCATGAAAGGCGCTGATACAACCGCAAGCGCCTTCACGATTTGGACTGCTATATAGAGGATCGTTGCGGTCTTTTCTTTGTCAATTCTGAGCAGGTTCCAAGGTTCCTTCTCATTCAGGTACTGGTTTCCGCGTCTGGCAAGGCTAATCAACATGTGAGCAGCAGACTGCAACTTGGATTGTTCCAAATCCCCAGCAATCGCTTCAACTTCTCTCCTAATCGCTTGGAGCATCATCTCGTCGTCATCTTCAAGTTTCGATGGGGTCGGAATCACACCGCCAAATTTTGAATCTATGAAGGTCAGAGTTCTATGAATGAAATTGCCATATGTATCGTTGAGATCCGCGTTAATCCTGTCAATGAAAAAGTGCCAAGAAAAGTTCGTATCCTTTGATTCGGGTCGCGTGGTAATCAAGAAGAAGCGCCAATAATCCACAGGAAAAATCTCCAGTGCCTCATCGATCCAGATTCCGATTCTTTGGCTTTTGCTAGCCTTCTCACCTTTAAACTGCAAAAACTCGGTCGCCGAAACATTCCAAGGGAGATTGTAGTCTTCGCCTGAGGCAAGCAACAAAGCGGGAAGCATTATTGTGTGAAAGGGTATGTTATCTTTTCCAATGAAGTAAAGCGTTCGAGCATCTTTGTTGAACCAGTATTCCCGCCATCTATCAGGTTCACCTTCAAGCCTGCAGGCTTCGATTGTGGCCGAAACATAGCCCAAAACGGCCTCCACCCAAACGTAGATAGTCTTGCCTTCAGCCCCTGGAAATGGCGCAGGAATCCCCCATTCAACGTCACGTGTCACAGCTCGAGGCTTCAGCCCCTCCTCAATCCAGTTGAGACTGAAGTTCCTGGCGTTAGCAGACAGCTGCCTGTTCTCCTTCACATACTTGCCTAGTCTTCCGCCAAGTTTTGACAAGTCAATATACCAATGCCGTGTGGTTTTGACAACCGGGGGACTGTTGCAGACAACACAATACGGCTCAACCAATGATGTTGTTTCAAGAAGCCTCCCGCATCGATCACACTGGTCGCCGCGTGCGCGTTCGCACCCGCAGAACGGGCACTTGCCTTCTACAAACCTGTCAGGAAGGAAACGTTCGTCGTGCTCACAATAGAGCATTTGTGTCTCTTGGCTGAAGATATACCCATTCCTGTAGATTTTCATCAATATTTGTTGAACAAATTCTTTGTGAACTGGACTTTCGGTCCGCGTATAGTTGTCGAAACTTGCGTCCCACTTCCTGAACAAATCAGTTACACGGGTATGGTTTCGGTCAGTCAACTCCTTTGGTGTAATTCCTTCCTTCATCGCCTCAATTTCGATGGGTGTGCCATGTTCGTCCGAACCACTAACCATCAGAACATCGTCACCTTTGAGCCGGTAATACCGTGCACAGACATCTGCGGACAAGACTGAACCAACCAAATTGCCCAAGTGCGGCGTCACATTGATGTATGGCCACGCTGACGTAACAAGGACTTTTCCCGTTCTGACACGCTCCGCAAGTTGTTATCCTGACGCGATAAGGAATGTTGTCTCTGTTACTTAATCATGTCGACTGTAAAGGGACAGCTGCATGGACATCTCTTACGTGCGGTATGTTGCAGGTTAGCTACCTGTTGAGCGAAAAGCCGTTTCTGAAGGCTTGAACAAGGAGTGATAATCCTTCTGACGCGGCAACCTAGTGCCGCATCTTCTGGAAAGATAGTTCTCACTCGGATCGTACAACGACTGTTCCTGAAAGATAGTTGAAGATACGCTGACGTTTCCTTGAGAACAAGACCCAGCCCAGCAAGACATCGATCAGCAAGACAAAGGCTTTTCCCACGCTCTGCACGGCTGACTGCACCATGTTTAGCGATGAACCATCTAGTCTCGTCACCTTCAGTCTCATTATCATCTTCCCAAAAGACCGTCCGTAGGTACATTCCATGATCATCCAGTAAAAGAATTGGAAAATCTCAGACAAACCAAGATTGAAGAGCGGCATCCAAGTGGGCCAACCCTGCACCAGATTGAACGATGTGCCTATGCCTCCAAACCCCACGGCTAGAGTACGTATCATCCACGCAATAGCTCCGATGATAACGACATCTATCAGCCAAGCTACGAAACGTTCCCACCATAATGCCAACTTGAATCCCACCGCAACAGCTCTTTCCTCAATCTTCACGGTCGAGATTCCACACTTGGGACAATACATTGCTCCTCCTAAAAGCTCATGACCGCAATTCTTGCAATATACCATCTCTGGTCTCCCTCTGCGAGACATATTCAGATGTGCAGATATATCTCTTATCGCCCTGAATACGGAAACCACGACAGGTAGGGTCGTCTTTGCTTTTATCCTCAGTGGGGGTGTTGGGCATGAATCGACGAAGATGAGATTGATGCATGGAGAAATCCCAAGTAACGGGAATTGAGAGCAATTATTCGATGTATCTTATCTTGAGCGGGTGCGGGCATCGCAGGTCGTATAGACTTTAATCAAACGGGTTTAACGGGCTTTTCGAACGATGCCGCCCCTTCAATCCGAAAACTACCTTGTGCAAAGCAGCTTCAATGTTACACTTAGGACAGTAATGAGCTTATTCAAATGGAGGCCAACTACGAACAAGGCATTCATAATTGAGCAAGCGTGACCTAAACACTTAAGAAAAACCTCTTCGGAAGTAAAACTGGGTGAAGTTCTTGACAGAAGAAAGGAAATTCACTTTAGAGGAACTATCAAAGAACAACGGCAAAGATGGAAAGCCAGCTTACATAGCTATCCGAGGAAAAGTGTACGATATTTCCAAAAGCGCCCTCTGGATTGAAGGTGACCATATGGGGGTACACCAGGCTGGAAACGACCTCACAAGTGAAATGGAGCTTGCTCCGCACGCTGAAGACGTAATCAAGCGGGCTGTGCTTGTGGGTATATTAGTTTAGTGCGGTAGGAGTCCGCTGGCTTCGTAGTGAGACTAAGTAAGGATATTGCTCTAACTGTCCAATGTTTTCAGTTTCGAAGCCAGTACCTCAGGTAAGATCCGTGGCTACCTCCTTAATGAAGCTGATTCTCATAGGCTGATAGAAAAGATAGGTATTCTTTGCCCAGATCCACGAATCTACCTGTCATCTGACCATTCATCTCGTATTTAACAAAGCCTTCTAGGGGTTACTGATGGACTGAAGAACCATATCAGTTAAAATATCTCCTAATCTCCAAAGAGGATTATTTCTTCTACAGCTTCGACTATTGTACGAAGTATTGTTCAGTTGTTTTTCCAATGGCTCTGTCTTTAAGCCTTTGCGTAGCTCGTGAGTCAAAATTCATGACATAGACCTTATCGCGTGCAAAGTGGTTCCTAAATTCGTTTGTAAAGTACCTAATGCTTCTCGATTTGGCTTGGTTGAGAGGGTTCAGGACCATTTCAGCTTTTGGGAGCATCGTTAGTGTGCAGAGCTGAGAGGGAAACGCAGCCTTGGCTAATCCTTTCAGAATGTGCTTTAGACGCTTTACAAGATATGCCTCGAGTATTCTCAGGTGGGCTTCTTTGGGGGGTTTCCCATGATGTTTGGCGGATGTAGAGGCTCGTCTAAAACTGTCTGGGCAAGAGTCAAATCGGTCTTTCTGAAGGTTTCTAGAGCTTCGCGGCTCTTCATTGCTCACTTCAACGGGGGTCATGACTCCCTCTTTTGCGAATTTTGGAACATGCATGCACGTTTATCTCGCCAAAGGTACCTTTTAAAGAGAAGAAATGCTAACAATATGAAAGTAAAGCTGGCTTTAAATAACGTGCGTCTGTCTCGGAGTAACGAACGCTATACCTGAATTTGGCTAAGCGGGCGCTAAGATCAATATCCAAGCAGTACAGTGTTTTTAAATACAGAATTGGGCTATATCATAATGGTGGCCTTGTTGTTAGAAACTATCACCGCAGTTCTATTAGTTCTGCTCGTCTTGGTTCCACTTTTGGCTGCGTCAATTAAAATAGTGCGAGAGTACGAAAGAGGGATACTTTTCAGGCTTGGTCGTCTTGTAGGCGCCAAGGGTCCAGGGTTGTTTTTCATAATTCCAGGATTCGACAGGATACGAGTAATTGATTTGAGAACAGTCACGTACGACGCACGTCTGATAAAGGTTATTACAAAAGACAACATACGCTGCGACGTAGACTCGTTTGTCTACTACCGCGTGGTCGACCCAGTCAAAGCAGTCATGGAAGTTGAGGACTACGTTCGCGCGACTCAGAACCTGTCCAAAACCGTGCTGCGAGACATCTTGGGTCACGCGGAACTTGATGATCTGTTGACGAAAACTCCGGAACTCACGAAACAGATTCAGCAAGAGCTAGACGAAATCACAGATCCTTGGGGAATAAAAGTTGGCTCGGTCGTCATCAGCGACGTCATACTCCCAGCGGACATGCAAAGGGCTATCGCGAAGCAAGCGGAGGCTGAGAGGGAGAGACGATCAAGAATCATAGTGGCTGAGGGAGAGTTCATGGCGGCGGAGAAAATGTCTGAAGCTGCGGAACTTTATGCGAAGAATCCGATGGCGCTCAAACTGCGAGAACTTCAGACCTTGGCCGAAATCTCGCGGGAGAAGAACCTCGTTGTAGTCACTTCAACCACTGATGCTGGCGAGTTGGGAAACATTGCTGCTATGACTCAGGCTCTGAAAGGAAACAAAGAACAAGCCACGACCGGATAACCTTGAAACAGGCTTTGCAAACTTTTTTTCTTCTCGTTCCAGCATTGACCAGTTATTCATTTCTTAATAGCTGGAGGTCTCTGCAGTTGCTTCTTCCTTTAGGAACTTGGTTTTTCTTGCTTGTTGTTGCTGCCTTAATCGCTTTTCTTGGGGGTTTTTTGATTTTGGTTCTCTTCAAAGTGCTTGAATCTGCGAAGAAGAGAACCACTGTTCTTGAATTTGCTGGGCACGTTGCTGTAGCCGTAGATGAGTTTGGTCTTGGCAAAATGGGGTTTGTTCGGTTTCACGGAGAACATTGGAAAGCAACTTCAAAAAGCGCCATTATTCCTGGACAGAAGGTCAAGATAATTTCTCGTGAAGGGTTGACTCTTATCGTTGAACCGGTGAAGGACTTTTAGCTAGATTTCTGGTGAATTACTTTTTCGATTTCAGATGGTCGAGAGCATCAATGATCGCCGACAGCGCGCTTGTCTCAACAATCATTGCGGATATTAACTTCGAACTTCGCAAAAAGGAGTGGCTGTCCTATTGTCAGTTAGTCTTGGCGTTTCAAGTTTTCCTCAGTAACCATGCCCCTGCTGTAGGGTACAAACTCTCTTATCTGCTCAATCGACGTCCTTACAACCTTTTCTCGTTTTTCCTTCGACGCCCTCAAGCCCAAAACCAGCAGCACTTTTTTCAGTAACTGCTTTCCAGTAGAAGCCCCGGGTTTTAGGGTGACATAAGTTTTTGTCCTAGCTCGTACGGCGTTAACCGGACCTCCCACAAACTCAAGATCGTCATCCTCAACGACGCCAATAGCCAAAATCAGCGGGACACCCCGCAGCCAACTTCTTTTTCCAACAACTGCAAACGACCCGTGAGGCACATACTCGCCAGGAGGGCCCCTCTTGCTTAACTGCTCAGGCTTAACGCAGAACACATCCAATGTAGCCAATCCTTCCCGCCAACCTCTGCTGAAAGCTGCTGCAAACTCTGCAGCCTCATGCAGCGTCTGCTCGGAGGGCGTCTTACCTTCTACCTTGACCACTGCGAAAGGCGCCCCTGTGATTTCAGCATGAAAAACTACGTCGTCTCCCTTCGCATACTTCTTAACAAGAACCTCATTGCTAACCGAATCTTTTCCTGCAACTACTAACAAACCCTCCGACGACCTGAACCAGCGGAACCTTTCATACCACTCTTTCTGTTTGACCTTGTGCTTGGACAACTCGGCTATGACCTCAGCAGGCTCTACTGTCTCTGCGTTCTCCGTTTCTCGGATGAGGCGAGTGGTTTCAACAAGTTTCGTTTGCGACACCTCAAAAGCCGCTGCAACACCAGTCGCTTTCTGCCTCAACTTCTTGCTCCGATCATAAAACGAAGCTGCGTTCTCAAACAAACTCTGCCGCAGACCTAAGCCAAAGGAAATTCCATGCAATCTTACCCTAATCGCTAAATTTCGCGCATCAAAAGACTCCAGTAACAATCCATCTTCGCCACTCCAGAGTTTCGCAGTAAATATGTCCTTGGCAACTGCGTTCCACTCCTTTCCATTTTCCTTTCCTCTTAAAAAAGCATTCAGCAACTGTTGCAGCTGAGTTGAATAAGCATATATGGTATCCCCAATGGTTTTCTCGAGCTCTGCTTTTACCAGTGCTTCCTTCAGCGATTTATCCTGTTCAGCAATTATCCGTTTCAGTTTCTCTACCTCTTTGTGAAGCTCCACAAGTTTGCCGTCGAGTTCTGAGGCTCTTCTATTGGCAACCAAGTGCAGGTAGTACTCGTCCAAAGCTTCATTAAACGTTCCAAATGCGAGGAAATTTTCACCTTCATAGTGTTTGAGCGGGAAAGGAACCGCGTCTATGTGGCTTTTGCTGGGATCCAAGATTATTCGCGGTTCAAACTTGCAATCGATGATTTTTGAAAGTAAACTCCGGAGGTTACTATGAATAGACTCTTTCTCTTCTGTCGTTAGTGCATTGCACAGCTTGTTCTTTTCGACCACAGATCTAGCCAATACTTCCTCTGCGTACATACCGCCCACTCCTAAGGCGCGGGCTATCGTCTTGACAACTTCGGAGTTTCCACCAGCTTCGAAAATAGATTTCAACTCCTCCAAAGACACTCTAAGCGGGTTTTTGCCTATAGCCGGCGGCGGTCGATACGTTTCGCCTCTCAATATGTTACGATCGCGCATATGCTTGAACACTAGCGCTTGTAGGATTTCTCCCGTTTGGTCGACGAGTATGAGGTTGCCTTCCCCAAAGAGTTCCAAAGCAAGCATGAACTTGCTCGTTTTGCCTTCGAAATGGATATTGACTATTCTCTCGAATTCGCATTGTTCGATGCCTCTAAGCCAAGCGTCTTTCAAGTGTTTCCTCAATGCCATGCAGAAATCAGGTGGACGCAAGGGTTTCTCAGGGACGTAAACGGTTAGGTGCAACCGTTTCCCCGCTTCAACAACAAGCAGTAAGGGCGGGGTATTCGTTCTATGTAGCTTGAATAGAAACGTTTTCGGATCCACTTGATAGATATTGTTAACTCTGGAATTGCTTATTTGCTGCCTAAGCTCGTGAACCACAGCTGAGACGTCAAAGCTTGTGAATTCCTTCTTCGACAAGCGAACCTCATCCTGACTTCTGAATCAATATAGCTTTTGGAGATTATAAACGATCAACATTCTTCCTCGAAGCCCAATCAGAAACCCGGATTCTCAGCCTTCTGAAAAGGGAAAGCTTTTAGATTTGGGCAACCTTTTAAGGCAGATTGAAATATACACTGCGAGGATCACATTTGAAACCGCTAGCACTAATCTACTGGTTGAGGGTAATCCTAGGAATAGTGGCCGCTGCCATTAGCACTGCACTAACGCTTGCCGGAGGAGAACGTGGCATTTACACTTTCCTAAACGGCTTAACCACAGCGTTGATCGTTTACCTCATCACATTCTACATATTCAAAGCCAAGTTTATCAACAGAGTGGAGAAGCAATCGAAGGTAATGACTCAAGGAATTGGAATATTCTTCTTCACATGGCTAGTATCGTGGGTGCTCATGTACACCATATTTCTTGGGTAACCATAGAGGAATTCACTCTTCGCTTGTTCGCAGAAAGTTTGCAATGGTAGCTTGACTTTTATCACTTCTCAGGGTCTCAAGCTTTTCTTTGTCGGTTAAATCACTTCTTTCGATGGAATTGGGAGTGCTGCGAATATCTAAACGGGCAAAAACGCGCATGCAGTCGGCCCAAGCCGAGAAATAGCCTTTGTCAAAATCCCCGTGGAGTCCATTTCTTGAATGATCCAAGAACTCCCGTCTGTAAGCATGCAAACTAACCTTGTCAGTGAGATCAAGTTTTGGGAAAAGAGCGTAATTATCTCCGTTGCCCCTGCGCGAGAGCCGCATTCCATACAACGCGCGGAAGTAACCTCGATTCCACTCCGTCTTCTGCATCTTCTGTTTGATTCTTTCCAACTCCCGCTCAGCTTCCGCAAACTGCCTATTTGCTAGTAGTTGGAAATACCGCGTGACAAGAGCTTGTGGGACAGGCATATCTAACGACCACGAGACTTGGTTGCCTTCTCTTCTTCTGAGACGTCTTCTATGCCGTTCTCTGTGACTTTAAATATTTCCTCTCCCTCGGGCAGGTACGGGCTTGAAACCAAGCGTGCAATGCGCACTGGTCCATGCGAAGCTCTGCGCAGATAGAGTCGCGTGTGGCTGGTATGCCCAACGATGTGACCGCCAATCGGGTGAATGGCATCGCCGAAGAAAACGTCAGGTTTAGCCATAACTTGGTTAGTTACCACAGCCACTGCGTTGAAGGCTCGCGCCAGCCCTATCAGCTTGTGCATGTGCTTGTTCAGCCTCTGCTGCCTTGAAGCCAGCATCTCTCTGCCTATGTACTCGCTCCTAAAATGCGCCGTTAATGAGTCAACAATAATCAACTTGACGTTATTCGTTTTTATCACTTCATCTGCATTCTCCAGCAAGAACATCTGGTGATCTGAAGTGTACGCTTCTGCGTAGATTATGTTCTTGACCGCTAGCCCAGGATCTAGGCCTAAATGCTTAGCCATCTGCACAATCCTCTCAAGCCTGAAAGTATTTTCGGTATCCACATACAATGCGGCACCTTCGAGTCCTCCTCGTTCAGGAGGTAGTTGCACATTAACGCATAACTGGTGGCAAATCTGGCTCTTGCCGCTCCCATACTCACCGTAGAACTCGGTAATGGTCTGAGTTTCCAGCCCTCCATCCAGAATCTTGTCCATGGCTTTGCTACCTGAAGACAAACGCAAAACAGTTTGTCGCATCTTGTACAGCTCATCAGCCCTCACAAAGCTGATGCCTATGGACGAGCGTGCTGCTTCGATTATCTGGAAAGCCTTCTTTTCACTGACTCCAACAGGCTCCAACTCACGGGCTGTGGCCATCGCTAGTGACTCAACAGTGTGATAACCAAGCTCGCGCAGTTTTTGTGATGTGGCTGGACCAACTCCAGGTAGATCCTCTATGAACTCATACTTCTTTCTTGATGCTTCACTCTCACTCTCCCTTCTTTCCGGTTCTTTTTCGCTTGGCACATGTATCACACTCCAGAAGAGTTGGACACGAGGAAAGATTGCACCATGCACTATTTAAAATACACTAAGCATGAGAACGCGGTTTCTCTGGAGAGATATGTTAAAATGAACTGTTCGAATATTGGTTTCAGGCGTGATTGACCAAGTCTTAAGTGCATGCCACCCTGTATAAGTGAGAGACGTGGAGTGGAAAACCTTTGAGATTGCGAGCGGTAGTAGAAGTTGCTTTCAACCTGATCAAAGACGCCGCAATTTTTCTTCCTGACGATGTCAAACTCCAGTTAAGGCTGGCGCATGAACGAGAGTCGAACAGGACTGCGAAAGCACAGTTAAAAACGATACTTGACAACATTGAGCTGGCTGAGAACGAGCAGGCTCCACTGTGTCAGGACACTGGGTCAATAGCTTTCTATGCAAAGATTGGACCCACCGTAAGCAATATTGCTGGAATTGAAACCGCTCTTGTGGCTGCAACTCGTAAGGCTACATTGGAAGTTCCGCTTCGTCCCAACGCTGTCGACTCTTTCTCCGATCTGAATAGTGGCGACAATACTGGACGGTTTGTGCCGCGAGTACACTGGGAAGCCTCGAAGGTCGACGGCTTAGAGCTCACTGTCACGCTCAAGGGTGGAGGCTCCGAGAACGTTACAGCACTGGGAATGCTGAATCCAAATGAGGGCATTAAAGGTTTGAAGAAGTTCGTGATTGATTCGGTGATTACAGCAGGTGCACAACCATGTCCCCCAACAATTCTGGGAATAGCCACCGGGGGCGGTGCTGATGTTGCCTTAGAACTGGCGAAAAAAGCACTTCTCAGACCGCTTGGTACTTCTGCCTCAGAGCCACGAATTGCCAAACTGGAAAGAGAACTACTGACCGCAATCAACATGACCGGAATAGGTCCAATGGGTCTGGGCGGCGACACCACGATTCTTGGTGTTCACATTGACCATGCCCATAGGCATCCCGCATCTTTTCCCGTAGCTGTTGTGTTCAGCTGCTGGGCCAACAGGAAATCTTCCGCCCAAATTAGCAGCAACGGGAAAGTCAGATATTTGTCCAGACGAGCAATGGAGTAGATCGCCGGTGACTGTTCACAGGTTGAAAACTCCGATTTCGGAAGAAAAAATCCGTGAGCTCAGGATGAACGATATCCTTTACATTTCAGGAACGGTAGTAACAGCGCGTGATAAGGCTCACCAAAGAGCATTGCGATTCGCAAGAGAAGGAAAGGCTTTGCCAGTCCGGCTTGAAGGATTGACTGTTTTCCACTGTGGGCCCGTCATGCGTAAGCGTGGTGCCACATGGATTGCAGTCGCCGCTGGACCAACCACTAGTACCCGAATGGAGAAGTATCAGCCAGATTTCATTAAATACTTCAGGCCTCGGCTGATTGTTGGCAAGGGAGGCATGGGGAAAAAAGCCACCAAGGCTATGAGTGAGCATGGTGCGGCTTATGGGGCTTTTACTGGGGGCGCAGCCGTTCTTGCGGCAAAATCTGTTAAGAAAGTGGTGGATGTCAAATGGTTGGATTTGGGCATGCCTGAAGCTATGTGGGTTCTCAAGGTGCAGAATTTTGGTCCTCTCGTTGCTGCTATAGACACGCATGGAAACAATGCTTTCATGAATATCGCTGCAAGGGTTGATGTGAACCGTTCCAGGATTTTTGAAATGTTCGAGTGACTGTTTGAATTGTTCTTGATCTTTAGTTTGGATTTTGTTTGGCGTTTCCAAAACTTTAATATTGAATCGTAATACTCACTATTAACATGGGTAGGTGACCTGTTTAGTGACCAAGAACTTCAGAGACAAGATAGCTCTATCAGGAATAACAATCCTAAGCGTCGGTTTAGCGCTGCTCATAGTAACCTTCGCTGTCGCTTATGGTTTTCTGTCAGAAGCGCTCCCTATACTCACATCTCAAGATCTTGTCGAAACTTTTGGAGAAACACTGGCACCGCTAATTGCCGCTTCAATCCGTGTCATGTACCTGGGCGTAATGGGTTGGATAGGCTCACTTGTCACAATTCGAGGCGTGACGATAATCGCGCACGCACCCAAGACTGAGACAGCTGAATCACAGGAATCCAACCTGAAGAAATCAGTGTATCCATCTACGCCAACAAAGGAAAAGGCTACGCCAAAAGAAGAGAAGCAGCAAAAGGCAAAGCCAGATACAAAGTCAGCAAAACCCGAAATCATCGTCTTTCCTGCGGAAGAAATAGAAAGTGAAAGTCGCCAGATGTAGTCCTGATAGGTCCCAAATTTGGTTCAGAAGGATCAATAATGAACGTTCCCATTCGAATTCTTAGCATAACTAATCTGGTTTTTTGGGCACTCCTTATCGCATTCATTGCATCAGCAGGCTACTCGATGAAAGACGTTAACCTCGATGTTGGCGAGCCTGTGTTTAATGCAGCTGCAAACGGTGAATTGACAGTGACTCTTCCACTAGTTGTTGACAACAAAGGCTACCACAGTCTGAAATCCTTAAATATTACTACCGCAGTCCATGGCGAAAAGGGAAATGAAGTAGCCAAGACTTCAACATTTGTGCCAATAATAGTCAAAGGTTACAAGGCAAGCATCCTGCACAATGTCACGCTCAACGTGAGGCAACTTGTTGAAGAAAACCCTCAACTGCTGCTTAATGACGGCTGGTTCGGCGCTAGAATCACTACTGGATTCAACTTTGCTGAGATAATTCCAGTGCAGCTTTCAACCAACTTTGCTGTGCCATGGGGAGCACCATTCTCCAATCTAGCAGTAGGGCAGCCACAACATGCTATCGTGAGTCCCTCTAGTTCGAGAGTCACAGTGACTGTGAGTTTTGAAAACCATGCCTCCTTCAACTTGACTGGGATTGTCCTGGCAAAGAATTTTGATACACAAGGAGTATTGTTAGCCGAGAGTCAAATTCCTCTATTTGCCCAATCAGGATCTAATTTTGCAGGTGAACTGTGTTTCGTTATGCCTCTCGACAAGGCATCTTCTTTCTCAGAAAGTGGGCAAGTCAAAATTTTCTTCTCTACATCGCTTTTTGAATATGGTCCCGTGGTGACTAGGCATGGTTGAACAACAGAAAGCAAGCAGAAACAAAATCAAAGACTTCTCATACAGAATCTCAATAGCCACTCTAAAAGCCGTTCTCATTTTCCTATTGTACTTCGCCTTTTCACTTTTTGTCATGCCGCTTGTGACTTTAGTTCCAGGGTTGGCTAAAACCGTTGACATGTTTGTTGTGGTCTGCGTGGTTTTTTTGGTCCTCGGAGAACTAACAGCACATACAATATACAACTGTTTCTTCAACACGGGCAGGGCAGTTTTCGTCATTGCATTCCTGGTTTTTTCTATGAGCGATGGCATTTTCAGCACAAACTTTGAAAACTTCAGCCTCACGGTTGATCTCAGACTATTCTACACAATTACTGCCATGTTTAGTCTGCTTGGACTGGGAAAAGCGGTTTTGCAGGCTATAAACTTCATGAACGAGAGAGCCGAAAGTGGGATCAAGCCATAGCACTGAAAAGTCAACTTGCTAACGTTACACTTTATTCTCTATGCCTATCATACCAGTTTTACGTGTAGATGATGTGAGACGCTCGTCCGTCATCAGGGGAGCCTTCTGAAAGCTTGTTAAGAAGGGGTTGGCAAGGCAAAAATAACCGCAGAGCTGTTGACGTGGCCTAAGGAGCCTCTTGTGCTGTACCCGTACTGGAGCGTCAAGCTCGGCCTCGACAAGGTTTATCCAGCGTTTGTGGACGCCATACACGAGGGCATCTGGGTTGACACTGGAGAAGTTTTCTTCTGCGAACCCATAGGCTGGGGCGGACCCGTACCAGCGGACGACTCAGACACTGAACCCATGCCAACCGTCGGCACAGATGAGGAAACCAGCATAACACAAACCCTATACGCCTACATGATCGCTATAGCAGCCGCAACCATAATTGCAGTTTTCATCGCGCTAGTTGCCATAAAGAAAAAGAGAGAATAAAGGCTCAGAGAAGTTGGTCGGGCTGCCAGGATTTGGATCTGCGCCACTCCGGTTTCTGTTGTACGCCTGTCAGGCTGGATGATACCCCCTTGGGGGGACTTCTACAGCGTCTCCGCCAGCTAAGCTTGCTAGCTGACTCGGAAGCTCTGCCAGGCTGTGCTACCGCCAGACAGGACCCTTAGGATAAGACTAAAAGATATGTGTTTTGACCCTCATTCTCTTCTGTAAGTTAATTCTTGAGATAGAACATCTAGATAGAACATGCTCAGAAGATCTTGAAAAAAGGTAAATACATGTCTCACACAATACAGGGGACTAGATGCCTCCATGAAGCTACTACTCGACGAGATGTACGCAGGTCTGAAGGAATATTTCGAAACTTTGGGCTATGAAGTTATGACCGCTCAGGAGGCGGGTTTGAAAGCTGCCAAAGACAAGGAAGTGGTGGAATACGCACGCAAACATGATTGCGTTCTAGTGACTCAAGATCAAAAGCCTGCTGAACTGGCAGATCTCACGGGTACCAAGCACATTCTTGTCTCAAAGGCGATGATTGCAAAAATAGCGGATGCAGAGATAAAAGCAAAATACCTCAGATAAGATCTAAAGAAGGGTTTTCTGATTTTCCCTTGAAGCAAGACTTGAAACCTTCACACCTATGAGCCTCACTTTTCTCTCAGGCTTCAAACTTGTTTGAAGCAGTTCCCTAGCTGTCTTCTTCAGATCGCGCAACTGGTTAGTCATAAATGGCAGTGTCTTGGCGCGAGTATGAGTTTCAAAGTTCTCGTATCGAACCTTGATCGTGACGGTCTTGAAGAAGAGAGTCTGGTTGACAACTTCCTCTGTTACTGCTTCCGAAAGTTTTTCCAAAGCTACTAGCACTCTATGAGCGTCTCCTTCATCTTCTTCGAAAGTTGTCTCGTGACTCACAGATTTTATCTTGGTCTTCTGTTCCACTTCGCTGTTGTCTACTCCACGCGCCATCAGGTACATTTGTGCACCCATTGTACCAAACCTCTCTGTCAGCATATATGGATCGCATCGAGCCAAATCTCCGATTGTGCCAACTCCGAGGAGCTTAAGCTTTGCCTCCGTTTTCCCTCCGACCCAGAGGAGCTTGCGAACTGGAAGGGGAGCGAGGAACGTTTCAACCTGTTCTGACTTGACAACCGTTAAACCGTCAGGCTTCTCGATGTCGCTTGCTATCTTCGCCACAAGTTTGTTTGGTCCAATCCCAATGCTGCAGGTTAGATCTTGTTCTTCTTTGATCGCATGTTTAATGTGCAACGCAAGCGCTTCGGCTTCTGCGAAATTCTCCACGCGGGAAGTAACGTCCAGAAATGCCTCGTCGATTCCCCATTGCTCAAACTTGTCCGTATGCAAACGAGCGATAGCCATGATTTCATCAGAAACCCGCATGTATAGCTGGAAGTTGGGACGCAGGTAAATAGCTTCAGGGCACAACCGCCAGGCTCTGGAGATAGGCAACCCTGACCTTATGCCCATTTTTCTTGCCTCATAGTTACTTGTGCTTACGACGCCTCGTCCTGCACCGGCCTTAGGATCGGCTCCAACGATAACGGGCTTTCCCTTATACTCTCGATGTTCTCGTTCTTCAATAGCAGTATAAAAGTGATCCATATCGAGATGGAGGATGATTCTTGGCTTCCTGCTCATTCGCTTTCCTCATGAGTGCTTCAGTCTTTTCTCAATTTGAATTTATCGCGCAGAGCTAGTTTAGTTTGAATCTCGATCTATTCTTCACAATCCTTAATGCCAGCATTACCGTTGATAGTTTGGGCTGAGCAAGGGAAACCAGCGCGATGGGTCAACTATCAAAGGAAGAAGCAGGCCGAGTCATAGTTGAGTATCTTAAGAAACTCAAGGGCACAGAAAAGATTGAAGTGATAATCACCGAAATGAAGGATGATTGCTGGATAGTTAGTGGAACCACCCCAATCGAGTTTGGGAGCACCCAGTGGCCAGAACAGTTCACCGTTGTGGTGGACAAGAAAGGAAAAATCAAATCCTCGGATTTCAGGCTCCTATAAATCCGATTTCTGCCACCTGCAAGGTATCTGTTCCTGAGATTTGTTGATTTTTCTTATTAGTGCTGGCAATTCAAGTATCGATGTAAGGATGAAGTGCGCTCCACTGGCCTTCAGTTGCTCCACAGTCGATATTCCTGTGGGCAATCCAACCGCTATCATCTTCAATTCAGATGCGCTTCTCATATCGATGATACTATCTCCAACAACGATGGCTTCGCTGGCTGCAACTCCAAGAATTTTCAATGCCGCTTCAATGTGCTCAGGATGAGGCTTCACGCGGGTTACCTGGTTGCGAGTTATCGTAACGTCGAAGAAGCGTGATATGCCAAAGCGCTCTAGGATGCAATTAACCGGATTTCTGCTGTTAATCGTGCACAACCCGATTTTTATGCCCATTTCACTGATTGCCAGAAGGGTTTCTTCAACGCCTGGCAGAAGGTTTGTCTTTGATGCCGCCTCAACCTCATGTTTCTCCGTAATGACCGACACTTGAAGCTTGGCTTCCTCGACTAACTCTGAAGGTTTCTCTGTGTTCGCAGCCCATTCCTCAGTTTTCATCATCATTTCGAACACGCTCTCGTTCAGTGATAGGAGGGATGCCGGGACACCTTTTTGAATAAGAAGCGCCTTCACTTGGGATCTGACAATTTTGTAGTCGAGGTTGAAGCTGGAAAGGGTTCCATCGAGATCGAATATTACCGCCATTATGGGCATAGAGTCAGATCCCTGTATGCAGAAGATCAACGTACTGAGCTATTTAAGAGAACACCTTTAGATTTTCCGTCTAGAAGAAGGCACATATGCTCAGCTTAACCTGAAGTTGCGAGCTTCTGACTTCGCAAGTGCTTTTTTTGGATCCTATGCGACAACGAGAATGATCGCGGAAGGGATAGTACTCATTCCTCCAGGCACCATGTTTGAAGCTGAGAAACGAGCTCAGACAGCACTACTTCAATCCCTTCCATGGCAAAGAAAACGCAACCATAAAGTTGGAGCAAGAAACACTTCTGCTGCCGGGGATAATTTCGAAAAATATCCCGGTTATTACCAGTGATTTGTATCCTAGAAACCAGTTAGCCCTCATGCTGTTCCCTAAAACCAACCGGTGTCGCCTAGGATTGGAAGTGCTTCTCAACAACAATGAAAAAAGACTTGACAAAGAATCCAGTACGAGCCAGATTCACCACCTAAGCAACAACATTCTATTGCTATGGTTCACTTTGGGTGGGAACCTTTGTTGTCACGCAATCTCACTGCGCTAGGCTGGATAATGGCACAAAGCAATAGTTTACCATTGATATGTATGACCCTCGAACAGGTCGGCAAAGAAGAGCGCTGGCTGATCCTCGTTGAAACTGTTCACTCAATTGTCACGTATCCAAACCATAAGGGGTACGTACGCCTGATTTGACGGCGACGGAATTATCGAGTAGGCTGCACATGTCTCTCGGAGAAGCTTTGGTTATTCTTGACGAGTTGAAAGTTGAGCTGATACCCTCGGACTAGAGCACCTGAACGCTTGAAGCTTTGAAAGCAGCGTAGACCTCAGCGTTCAGATTAAGTCCCATTTGAACGAAAGACCTCTTTGTGATTTGGACGACAAGGGGGATACCTATGTCGACTTCCAGCTTGACCAAGGTCCCTAAATCTGAGATCTCTGCTATCTTGCCCTTGAACACGTTCCTTGCACTTGATTTAAGGGCAGTCTTGGACAGAATTATGTCTTTGGGGTTTATGAAGAATCTGACTTCTCCAAATTTTTGAGCTGTAACTTCCACCTCCACACCGTTTCCTACGTTGATAATTGTCGTGCCCTCTCCAGTCGTATATGCACTTCCTCTGAAGGTGTTCTCAACGGCAGCGAAAGTCACCAAGTTCGTAGAGAGTTTGCCAAAGACCTCGATTGGCTCGCCGACCTCAGTTGTTTTACCTTCACTGACTATGGCGATTCTATGAGGGAGAACTTTTGCCTGAAACATGTTATGCGTTGCAATGACGACCGTAGTTTTCAATTCTCGATTCACAGTGGCGATGACCTCTTCGAGTATAGAGGTGTTCTTGGGATCCAAGTTTGCAGTTGGTTCGTCCAGCAGAAGAAGCTTGGGTTTCAGTGCCAATGCCCTTGCGATGGCGACTCGCTGCTGTTCGCCTCCTGAGAGTTTTCTTGCGGGTTTGTTCTCAAAGCCATCGAGTTTCACTAGTTCGAGAGCCTTTTTCACTTCGTAGTCACACAGCTCTTTTGGGACCTTCCGTATCTTCAAGCCATAAGCAATATTGTTGTACACCGATGTGGTAAAGACCATGGTTTTCTGGAAGACAAGAGAGGTTAGCATGCGTATTCTCTCCGTGTTTTTCGCGATGACTGCTTCTCCAAAGAGCTTCAGTTCGCCGCTTGTGGGGCATTCGATTAGCGCAAGGATTTTGAGGATAGTTGTTTTCCCAGAGCCGTTTGGCCCCAGCAAGCCAAGGATTTCTCCTTCGCGAATTTCCAAGCTCACGTTTTCCAGAACAGTTTTGTCTCCGTAAGTTTTGGTTATGTTATTCAGTTCAGCTGCTATCGTCATTGAGTACCACAACCTCTAGGGTGAGGGGGCAATCCAACTAGGGTTTTCCGCCAAATCGTAAATAGCCACCTAGCTTTTCTAGCCATTATCACCACTGCATTTATCAAGAAAACTATGACCATGAGTATTATTCCCAAGGCTATAGCCAAGTCAAGCTCCCCTCTTGCGGTGTAGCGCGAAATCGCCGTTGTGAGAACGTCGGTATACCCTGCGATGTTTCCGCCGACCAATAGCACAACTCCTAGTTCGGCTACTGCCCGGTTGAAGCTAGCTATGTTGCTAAGAAGGACGCCGTTTACAGCTTCTTTCAAGACCGCTACAGATGCTTGCGATTCGTTGGCGCCGAGGGTTTTAGCCAAGTTCATTATCTCGGGATCAACAGCTTCTATTGCTGAAGTTGTTATGCTTACCAGTATTGGGGTTACAAGGACGGCCTCGCCCAAGATTATGGCGCCTGGTGTGTACAGCAACTCAAGCGGTCCCAGCGGCCCAGCTTTGGAGAATAGGAGATAGAGAACCAAACCAAGGACTACTGTGGGAACGCCTATCAGTGAACTGAAAAGTGCTTTGAAGAAAGTTTTCCCTCTGAAGTTCTTAAGACCTAGCAACATTGCTATCGGTGTTCCCCATAACGTAGCTAGGATGATTGCGATTCCAGAAAAAAGGAGAGAGCGATATACTATGCCATACAGCATTGGATCGCCAGTGACTATTAGCTGCAGTGCTTTTGCTATCCCACCGATAATGTCAACCAATACTTGTTTCCTCTAAGTATATAGTTCTGGGTACCCATTCCTATATTGTGCTGGACATTCTGTTCCGCTGAAGTACGCGGCATTTTTGATCCATTGGACCATGGGTTGGGGAGCGTTGTCCTTTAGAGGTTGAACGGCACCGTGGAACAAGCTTTGTCCATAGTCTGCCTTGCCAAAGTTTTCTATGAATTCCTGCGTTTCGGGTGAGGTTAGATATTTTATGAATTCCATTGCATCCGCGTAGTTTATGCTTTTATGGTAGGTTTGGTTGGCAGTAACTGATGCTGGAATGACTGCCATTGCGCTGTAAACATTAAGCAGTGATTCCTCAGTAGTCACGAGTGCGACTGATGATATCGTGCCTTCTTTAGAGAATTTTAGATAAGTGCCCAAGTCCGATAGAGTGTAAGCGTCTTTCTGGTCTGCTACATTCAAAGTGTCACCCATGCCTGATCCAACACTTGCGTACCATGGTTCAGCGGATATGACAGTATAGTTGTAACCTGCTGCTTTCCAGAGGTTTTGCTCTTTAGTATGTGTACCGGAGTTGTCTCCTCTTGAGACCCAAATCTTGGTTGTGCCTGACTGATCTGGCATGTTCCGTCCATAAGACAATATCTTCAATAAGGCTTCACGTGTCGTTTTTCCTCTGATCTGTGCCGGATCGTCTGCCGGTCCCACGATGTTGAAGAAATTGTAGGCAATTATTTTCCTGTTCACTCCCCAACCCTGTTCCAGAAAGGCTTTTTCCTGCGATGGGGCGTGAACGAGGCAGAGGTCGGCGTCGCCGTTCTTTGCGTGTTGAATAGCTATGCCGGTTCCAGCGGATATGATGTGGATATCGACGGGGTGGTTTGCTTCATACCTCTTTTCTATTTCATCAAGTAGACCAGTGTCGAAGAGGCTGGTGGTTGTAGAGATTATGAGACGTCGTTTGGCGAAGTAATTGAGGTATGTGAACGTGCCTGCGACTACAACTATCGTGGCTAGCGCGGCAACTGTGAGGAGTTTTTGCCATGTTTGTATTTTGTTCACCGTTATGCGTTTGCATTCATATCGGATAAAGTTTATAAACATTGCGCAGCCCACTCTAGCCAAGATGGAACCTCGCAAGCAACACACGCCTTCAGGAAAAATTTGGATCGAATACAGAGGAAAACCAATACTCGGCAGAGGCGGCGCGGAAATTCTGAGAGAAATTGACGCTGAGAAGTCGCTGTCAAAGTCTGCCAAGAAGTTGGGGATGTCTTACCGCTATCTTTGGGATTATGTGCACAGAATTCAGAGCGCACTCGGGGAAAACGTGGTCGAAACCTACAAAGGGGGGAAAACTGGAGGTGGAGGTGCAGAGCTTACGGATATTGGAAAAGCACTGCTTGAAGAGTTCACGCGGTTGGAGGAATATCTAGGCGAGTTTCTATCTCACCCTAGAAGTTCAGAGGGGGTAAGGGTGAAGTTGAGTGCAAGAAATCAACTAAAAGGAAGAATCGTCGCCGTCGAGAAAGGAATTATCACCGCGCAGGTGAAAGTGGAAATCAAAGGAGCCACGGTTGTCACTGCAGTCATAACAAAGGAAGACGTAGAAGACTTGAACCTGAAAGTCGGCGACGAAGTTGCAGCGATAGTAAAGTCGACCGAGATTTTAATTGGGAAATAGTGTCTATTCGACGACGTAGCGGTATGATACGTGCTCGCCCGCCGTGGAGCTCTTTCTGATTATTCTCAATATGTCACCAGGTTTTGCGCCGATGGCCTTGACTGCAGGATCAGCCGATTTTATCTGTGGCATCTGAAACGGTTGAACTTTGTACTTTGCAAGAAGGGCGATCTTCTCTTTTTCGGTCAGTATCTCATGCATTGGAACCAGATCATGTTCAAATATGTCGAAGACTGGGAAGCTTTTCAACAGAAGTTCCACGTTTTTTTTCTTAGCGCCTGTCTTGACCGCATGAGTATAACGACCTTCAGTCACAACGATCGCGCGGTCGATCTCTTTTTCTTTCATAATTTTGTAGAGAGCATTCATTGCAGAGATGCCGACCGTGGCCGAATCCAATATGCACCAGACAATCGCCTTGACCTTTTCCCCAGGAATATCGATGACATAGGCAAATGCGCCTTCGTATTTCTCTTTCGTGATAAGCTTGTATTTTCTAAGCTTAATAAGAACCTCAGCTTTCCGCTCTTCAACAGTCTCTGTCTGGGCACTCATAGTGTAGACCTCAATCATAGAATACTCGAATCCTACAGACCATTAACCCTTAAACCTTGCGCTTGAGACCGACAATTCGGTTTAGGCGTTGCGGGGTTTTTGGTTCTTGTCGGAATAACTGGCTACAAGGATGGTACGACACTGCAATAGCCAACCGCGGAAAATCGCGACAAGCGCCACCCTCGATTCAGGCAAATCAATCGACACTACAAGAAGTCTATCTGTGGGTGCTAGCAACTCGTTCCTCGCTTCCCCTAGCTTTTTCATTGCCTTTCCGATCGTCCAGAACGGTTATTTCAAGGCTGATACCAGATAAAAACTTATTAATGCCACAGGTGTTTTTTTACCGTTTGGCTTAAGCAAACAAAGCATGAGTCTGCATAATATATGGATGTGTTTA